>JAKCCP010000389.1 GCA_021841985.1 Pseudomonadota bacterium
TTCCGATCTCCTGGAAGGCTGACCGGCTGCGGGAGCAGCAGAGCAGCGGGCGAGGCACGTTCGTGCCGCTGGTCTTTCAGCCCGGGGAGGCCTTCCAGTTCGACTGGAGCGAGGACTGGGCGATGCTGGACGGCGAGCGGACCAAGCTGCAGGTCGCGCACGTCAAGCTGTCACACAGCCGCGCCTTCACCATCCGGGCGTATCCGCTTCAGACGCACGAGATGCTGTTTGACGCCCATTACCACGCGTTCCGGGTTTTGGGTGGGGTGCCGCGGCGCGGGATCTACGACAACATGCGGACCGCGGTGGATCGGGTTGGCTACGGCAAGGAGCGCCAGGTCAATGCCCGCTTCCTGGCGATATCCGTCCAGGGATAAAACGCCTAACCATACCTCGTCTCACTTCGGGTACCATGCCGGCTTGCGGCCCGCCTTGAAAGCGGCGGTGCCTTCGATGCCTTCGGCTGAATTGCGTTGCATCCAGCTTTCGTGGGCGAGCATCGCCATTTGTCTGGCATCGAGGGTGAGGCCGTTGGCGCCAAGGAAGGAGCGTTTGGTGGCGCTGATGGCGCCGGGCGCGCCGAGCAGGAGGGCGTCGAGAATTTCGCCGAGCCGAGCCTCCAGTGTGTCCGCGGCGACGACCTCGTGCACCAGGCCGATGCGGCAGGCCTCGGCGGCGTCGAAGCGTTCGCCAGTGAGAGCGTAGCGCCTGGTGTGGCGAAGCCCCATGGCGTGGACCATGTGGGTGGAGATCGGGCTCGGCGCGACGCCGACCCGGACCTCGGTGAGCCCGAAGACCGCCGCCGGCGTGGCCAGCGCGACATCGACGCAGCACACCACGCCACAGCCGCCACCGAAACAGGCGCCATGCACCAGGGCCAGCGTCGGGTGGGGAAACTCGTTGAGCAATTGCATGGCCCGCGTCGTTGCCATTGAGGCGTTAAAAGCACGCTCGGGCGGGTAGGTGGCGGCGCGGGCCAGCCAGTCGATATCGGCGCCGGCCTGAAAATGTTTCCCGGCGCCGCGAATGACCAGCGCGCGGGTCGTGAGGTCGGCAGCAAGACGTTCCAGCCCCGCGATCAGCGCCTCGAGCAGCGTCTCGTCATAGGCATTACCGCGCTCCGGCCGGTTCAGCGTCACCGTAGCGATGCCGCGCGGGTCGGTTTCCAGCAGAACGGGCGATGTCATCTTGCGTCTCCTCGCAGGTGTTTCGCTTGCAAAGAAAATTGCCAGCCGCATGTTACAACGGCAAGTCGCTTCACGCGGGCCACGAAACGCGCCAAAATGCCAAACTATGCGCTTTGCCGGACAGATCCACGCCAGCTGCGTCGCCCGTGAAGGCGAAGGCGTGCTGTTGCTGGGGCCAAGCGGGGTTGGTAAATCCGATCTCGCGCTGCGGCTGATCGATCAAGGCTTTTGTCTCGTCGCCGATGACCGGGTGGACATCGCGGACGGCATCGCCCGTGCGCCGAGCCGCCTCGCCGGGCTGCTGGAGGTGCGCGGATTGGGCATTTTCCATCTTCCCTGGCGCGTCGAGGCGCGGCTGGTGCTCGCCGTCGAACTGGCGCCGCCGTCGGAACGGCTGCCGGCGCCACGCCGGCACGCGGTTCTCGATCTGCCGCTGGTCATCCTCGACCCCGGCAGTGCCTCCGCCGCATTCCGCGTGGCCTTGGCACTCGAGGCCGCGATGGGACGCGTTGCCTGCCATGCCGGGGCGTTCGCGGGCGCGCGGGACGCAGCATGAACGCGCCCCCCTCCCCGCGCCGGGTGGTGCTGGTGAGCGGTCTTTCCGGCGCCGGCAAATCCTCGATCCTGCACGCGCTCGAGGATCTCGGCTTCGAGGCGATCGATAACCCCCCGCTCGCCATGGTGGCGGAGTTGGTGGCACGCGGCGAGCGGCATCTGGCGATCGGCATCGATGCCCGCACCAGCGGCTTCCGCGCCGAGACAGTGCTGGAAACGCTGGCGCGGCTGGCGCGCAATCCTGACCTGCGCCCGGAGCTGGTCTTCGCCGAGGCCGATGAAAACGCGCTGCTGCGCCGTTATACCGAAACCCGCCGGCGCCACCCGCTGGCCCCCGAGGGCCGCCGGGTGAGTGATGGCATCGCCGCGGAGGTCGCGCTGCTGGCGCCGCTGCGCGCCAAGGCCGACCTGCTCATCGATACCACCGAATTGCCGCCACGCGGCCTGCGCCGCCTGATCGAGGCGCGCTTCGCCGCCGCGGCATCCGGGCGCGGCCTGATGGTCTCGCTGGTCTCCTTCGCCTATCCCGCCGGGCTGCCGCGCGAGGCCGATCTGGTGTTCGACGCGCGCTTCCTGCGCAACCCGCATGACGATCCGGCGCTGCGGGCGCTGACCGGGCTCGATCCCGCGGTTGGGGCGCATATTGAAGCGGACCCCGACTATGCCACATACCTTCGGCAGGTTTCAGCGATGCTAACCCTCGTGCTGCCGCGCTTCGTCCAGGAAGGAAAAAAATACGCGACGGTCGCGATCGGCTGCACGGGTGGACGCCACCGCTCCGTTCATCTAATCGAGAGGATCGCGGCCTACCTTCGCAGCCAGGGCTGGAGCGTGACCTGCACGCACCGGGAACTGGCGCGCGAAGGCGCCGCGACCGCTCGTGCCGAACAACCCCCCTCCGGTGCGGGCGCCGGATCGACCCCACCCGACTTCCATCAGGCACAGGAGGCCTGAACGACATCATGATTGGTCTGGTGCTGGTCACCCACGGCCGTTTGGCCGAGGAATTCCGTGCCGCCATGGAACACGTGGTCGGGCCGCAGAAGAACGTCGCTACCATCTGCATCGGCCCCGATGACGACATGGAGCACTGTCGCGGCGATATTCGCCACGCTGTCGAGGCGGTCGATTCGGGCGATGGCGTGGTCATGCTTACCGACATGCTGGGCAGCACGCCGTGTAATCTCTGTCGCTCGATGCTCGATCATCGGCGTCTGGAAGTGCTCTCCGGCGTCAATCTGCCGATGCTGGTGAAACTTGCGAAAATGCGCGATGGTCATCCATTGTCCGAGCTGGTGGCCTCGGCGCAGGAAGCGGGGCGGAAATATATCGCGGCGGTGGGGCGTGAGGAGGCCAATGGCGGGGTCAACGGCAACGGCCAGGCCGTTGCGGCAGCAACCGGCGGGTCCAATGGCGGCTGACGAGACCGCGCCGCCACACCCCACATGCCCGACGGGCGCGCCGCAAGCCCCGCCCCCTGGCCCCTCCCCCGCCCGTGCTCCCTCCCCCACCGGCGTCGAAGAGAGCCCATCGGCCGAGCCGGTATTGACACGGCGCGTCCGGATTCGTAACCGCCGCGGCCTCCACGCCCGCGCCGCCGCGCGTTTCGTGACATTGGCCGAGCGCTTCGGCGCCGCCATCGATGTCGTCCGGGATGGGCAATCGGTCTCCGCCCGCTCGATCATGGGGTTGATGATGCTCGGCGCCGGCCAGGGCGCCGAGATCGAGCTGCGCGCCGAGGGCTGGGACGCGCAGCAGGCGCTGGAGGCGCTGGCTGCGCTGATCGAAGCCGGCTTCGATGAACAGGAGTAGGCCAGCCGCCCGCCCCGCGAAACGCCGCCCCGCGCAAGCTGCCGCCCCGCGCCCGGAGCGGCGGTTTCACGGCATCCCGGTCTCGGAAGGGGTGGCGATCGGCCCGGTGTTCGGCGCCGCCGAGCCGCGCATCGAGCCGGCGCATCAGCGCATTCTGGCCGCCGACATCGAGGCCGAGCGCAGCCGGCTCGACGCCGCCATCCAGCAATCGAAAAAGCAGCTCGGCAAGCTGCACGCCCGGCTCGATCTGCTGCCCGAGGACAGCCAGACCGAGATCGCACCGCTGATCGATGCCTATCTGCAAATGCTCGGCCCCTCGCGGCTGACCCGTAACATACGCCGCCGCATCGAGGAAAAGCTGGTCTCCGCCGAAACCGCGGTGCATCAGGAAAGCGAGGCGATCGCCGCCGCCCTGCTCGCTGCCGCCGGCGAGGGGGCCGAGGAGCGATTGGCCGCCCGCCGACGCGCCGACGAGGTGCGCGAGATCGGCCGCCGCATCATCCGCAATCTCACCCATCAGCCATTCCAGAGTTTTTCCAGCCTGCCCTCCGGCGCGGTGCTGATCTGCCAGTATCTCCGCCCGTCCGACGTGGCCCTCCTCGACCCCTCCCGGCTCGCCGGCGTAGCAACCGAGGAAGGCGGCATGGAAGGGCATAGCGCGATCATGCTCCGCGCACTCGGCGTGCCCGCCGTGCTTGGCGTTGCCGGCCTCACGGATGCCGCCCCTCCGGGGACGCCCGCCATCATCGATGGCAGCAGCGGCGAAATCGTCCTCGATCCCGCCCCCGAGACGCTTGCGCAAGCGCGGCGCGCGGTGACCGCCTTCGCCCAGGAACGCCAGAACTGGGCGCGACTGCGGCGCCTGCCCGGCCGCACCACCGACGGCCAGGCGGTCGAGCTGCATGCCAATCTCGAACTGCCGGCAGAATTGCCGCTCATCGCCCAGGCTGGGGCCACCGGCATCGGCCTGCTGCGCAGCGAATTCCTCTTCATGAACCGCGAGACTCTGCCCAACGAGGCGCAACAGACCGAGATCTATCGCGGCGTCGTCGCGGCGATGGGCGGCGATCCCGTCACCATCCGGGTGCTGGATTGGGGCGGCGAGAAAGAGGTCGAGGCGCTGAACGCAGCGGGGCTGGTGCCCGACCAGATGCCCGAGAATCCGGCGCTCGGGATGCGAGGGCTGCGCCTGCTCCTGCGCGAACCTGATCTGTTCGAAACCCAGCTCGCGGCCATCCTGCGCGCTGCCCTCGCCGGAAAGGTGCGGATTTTGCTGCCGATGGTCACCACGCTCCACGAACTCCGCGCCGCGCGCGAGGTGCTGGATCGGGTGATCCGCCGCTTGCGCCGGCGCGGCGAACGGCTGCCTGATCCCTTGCCACCGCTCGGCATCATGATCGAGACACCAGCGGCGGCACTTTCGGCGGACGCGCTGGCCTTGGAAGCCGATTTCTTTGCCATCGGCAGCAATGACTTGACGATGTATGCGCTCGCCGCCGATCGCGGCGATGCCGATGTCGCGGCCCTTTATAACCCGCTGCATCCCGCCGTCTTGCGGCTGATGCAATTCGCCATCGAGGCGGCGCTGTTGTTGCGCAAGCCGGTTTCGGTATGCGGTGAACTCGCGGGGAACGCCAAATTCACCCCCCTCCTGCTCGGACTCGGATTGCGCAGCTTCAGCATGAACGCCGCCGCCCTGCCGCGCGTCAAACAAGTCGTCCGCCAAGTCAGCGCCGAGGCCTGCGCGCGTTTTGCCCGCAAGGTCATGGAAGAGAACGAGGTTTCTACCATCGTCGCAATGGTCGACGAATTCGCGGCTTCATTGTCCGGATGAGGCTCCGTCCGCACTGATCCCCGCACAACCGGAGACTCTTGCCCATGCATCTGCTTCCTGCCGTCGCCATCGCCATTCTGCAAGGTGCCACCGAGCTGTTCCCGGTGAGCAGCCTCGGCCACGCGGTGGTGCTCCCCGCCGTGCTCGGCATGACGCTCGATGAGCATGCGGCCTCTTTCCTGCCTTTCTTGGTCTTTCTCCATCTTGGCACGGCAACCGCGCTGCTGCTCTATTTCTGGCGTGATTGGTGGGCGCTGGCGGTTGGTACGCTGGGGTTTGCCGGCGCGCACCAGAACCACGAAAGCCGCCGCGTTCTGCTCCTGATCATCATCGCGACGCTCCCGGCTGTCCTCCTCGGCTTTGTCTTCGAGCATTTTTTCCGCAATCTCTTCGCCGCACCCCTAATCGCGGCGCTGTTTCTGGTTGCCAACGGAGTACTTTTGCTCTTTGGCGAGCGGCTGCGCGCCAGCGGCCAACGTCCGCTTGCCAGCCTCACCGCGACCGATGCCCTGGCGATCGGTTGCTGGCAATGCACCGCGTTGATCCCAGGCATCTCGCGCTCCGGTGCGACGATCGTGGGAGCGCTGCTGCGCGGCCTCGACCATGAAGGCGCGGCACATTTTTCTTTCCTGATCGCAACCCCGATCATCCTCGGCGCCACCGTCCTCGAAGTGCCGAAGCTTTTGCATGCCGGCATGCCCGAGGGCGTGTTCATCACCGCTTTCATCGCCGCCGTCGTTGCCGGGCTCACCGCTTTTGCCAGCACCGTGTTTCTGATGCGCTATTTTCGCGGCCATGACTCCTGGGCGCTCAATCCCTTCGCCTATTATTGCATCGCGCTCGGCCTCGCTGCCGCGGCGGCTTTGACGTTTTTGCACTGATGCGCCGTGCTGCATTCCTGCTTGTGGCCCTCCTTGCCCTCGGCGCGGCAAGCCCCGAGCGCTCCCCCGTCGTGCTCGCGCTAACGCCCATCAGCCGCCTCGATCTACCCTGGTGGCGCGCGCGGTTCGTGGCCAAGGACAAGGAACTACACGCAGGGCGCGTTGACCTCGTGTTCTACGGCGATTCCATCACCGCAGATTACGAACGCGCCGGGCCGCCCGCGTGGCAGGATTTTCGCCCTGTCTGGCAGCACTATTACGGGTCACGCCACGCCGTCAATCTTGGTTTCAAAGGCGATACCACGGCCAATCTGCTCTGGCGGATCGAGCATGGCGAGGCCGCGGGGATTGCGCCCCGGGTCGCGGTGGTGCTGATCGGCGCCAACAATCTCGGCCGTCTGCACTGGTCGGCCGAGGACACGCTGGCCGGAATCGATGCCGATATTGCCGCCTTGCACGCGCGGCTGCCGCATACCGCGATCCTGCTACTCGGCATTTTGCCAAGCGAGCGCTCAACCTTCGCGACCCGGACCACGGCGATAGTCAATCAGGCGCTCGCCGTGCACTATGCCCACGTTCCCGGCGTGACATTTCTCGATATCGGCGAGGTTTTTGTAAAAGAGGGCAAACTCGATCGCACGCTGTTCCTCGATCCGCTGCTCACGCCGCCCGAAGCGCCCCTTCACCCGACGGCCGAGGGCCAGGCACGCATGGCGGCGGCCATTGAGCCGACATTGAGTGCGCTGCTAAACACGCGCTGAACGTGTCGCTCAGGGGGCGGGAAGAATACGCCCGCTGCACGCGCCGAAGCCGATGGAAACAAACCCCTCGCGCACACACCGGGCACGGAAGATGATTTCGTCGCCATCCTCAAGAAAGCCGCGGCTCTCGCCGGAGGCGAGGCGCAAGGGTTTGCTGCCGCCATCGGTGATTTCCAGGAGACTGCCGAAGCTTTCGCGATCGGGGCCCGAAATTGTGCCTGATCCGAAAAGATCTCCGGGTGCCAGGTTGCAACCGCCAGAGGTGTGATGCGCCAGCATTTGCGCCACGGTCCAATAGAGATGGCGGGTGTTGGAGCGCGACAGACGTTCCGGTGGTAGATTCGCATCGCGCAGACCGGGGGTCAGAATGGTGACCTCCAACGCGATATCAAGCGCGCCCGCGCGCTGATCGGCCGCGTCAAAAAGATAAGGGAGCGGCGCGGGATCGCCTTCAGGGCGCGGCGGCTGAGGCAGGCGAAACGGCCCGAGCGCCTCCGGCGTGATAATCCAGGGCGAGATAGAAGTTGCGAAATTCTTGGCGAGAAACGGGCCGAGCGGCTGATATTCCCAGGCCTGGATATCACGCGCCGACCAGTCATTGAGCAGACAGAATCCGGCGATATGCTCATGTGCCTCGCGGATCGCGACCGGGGCGCCAAGCGCATTGCCCGGCCCCACCCAGACGCCGAGTTCAAGCTCGAAATCGAGATTGCGGCTCGGGCCGAAACTCGGCACCGTTTCCCTCGCCGGTTTGCGTTGCCCGTTTGGTCGGTGCAACGCGGTGCCCGAGACGACCACCGAGGACGCGCGGCCATGGTAAGCGACCGGCACGTATTTGTAATTTGGCAAAAGCGGCGTCTCGGGGCGAAAGCGCCGCCCCGTATTGGTGGCGTGATAAATGCCCGCGAAAAAATCGGTATAATCGCCGATCCGCGCTGGCAGATGCAGCGTGCATTCCACCATCTCGTGCAGGAGATGCGCCCGCGCGGCAGCGCCGATGTCGAGCAGATCGCCCAACGCCTGGCGCAGCGCCTGGCGTTCCGCCGCCGATAGAGCAAGATAGGGATTGAGGGTTTCACCGCAAGCAGCGCGCAGTGCGCGGGCCGCGGCACCGGTGAAAACCCCCTCGGCATCGAGTGCGGCAAGATCGAGGATGGAATCACCGATCGCAACCCCGCCCCGCTTGCCACCAGCGGGCGGGCTGAAAACCCCCAGCGGAAGGTTCTGGATGGGGAAATCCGCGTGCCCGTTGGCCGATTGCACCCAGCTTCGCCGCGCCGGGTCGTGCGTAGTATCGCTCACGTCGCCATTCCAGGGTAGAATTTCCTAAGCCCCTGCCAACAAGTATCGTAATCTGGCTGGAGCTGCGGCAGACCTAGCGCAAAACATGTCGGGCGGAGTGTGAGGCTGGTTTCGAACATGAAGGCCAGCGTGTTGTCAATTTTCTGCGGCGCCAGTTCGGCCGCCATGGCACGTTCAGTGCTGGGCGCGTCCGGCCCGTGCGCGCTCATGCAAGGGTGCAAGGACAAGCCCCCGGGCAAAAATCCGCCAGCCTTGGCATCATATTCACCATGCACCAGGCCCATGCACTCGTTCATCACATTGCGATGGAACCAGGGCGGGCGAAAGGTGTGCTCGGCCACCATCCAGCGTGGCGGAAAAATCACGAAATCGACATTGGCAACGCCAGCTACCGCGGAGGGTGAGGTGAGCACGGTAAAGATCGAGGGATCAGGATGATCGAAACTCACCGTGCCGATGGTGTTGAACAGCGCCAGGTCGTATTTGTAGGGAACCGCGTTACCGTGCCAGGCAACGACATCGAACGGCGAATGATTGAGCGTCGTAGCCCAGAGCGTGCCGTGGAATTTCTGCACCAGCTCGATCGGCGCCGCGACATCCTCGAACCACGCGGTGGGCGCCTGGAAATCACGCGGATTAGCAAGCCCGTTGCTACCGATCGGGCCCAGATCGGGCAAGCGCAATGCCGTGCCATGATTTTCGCAGACATAGCCGCGTGCCGCCGCGTCGCAAAGCTCGACGCGGCACTTCATCCCGCGCGGCAGCACCGCGATTTCCCCAGGGTTCACCTCCAATCGGCCACATTCCGTGACCAGGCGAAGACGCCCGCTTTGCGGCACAATGAGCAATTCACCATCGGCATCGAAAAATGCCCGCTCCATGGAACGGTTGGCGCCATAGACATGAACGCTGATCCCGGCTGGCGCATGCGGTTCGCTGGTCGCCGCCATGGTCTTAAGGCCGGCCAGAAAATCTGTCGGGGTCTCGGGAAGCGGCAGCGGATCCCAGCGCATCCGGTTGGGATTGGGCGGAGCCAACGGTGTCGCCAAACCATGCTGTGCGAGCGGGCGGAATTTGCCGTGCAGCGCCGAAGGACGGATGCGATAGAGCCAGGTGCGCCGTGCTTCACGACGCGGCACCGTGAAGGCGGTTGCGGAAAACTGTTCGGCATAAAGGCCAAGCGGCGGGCGCTGCGGCGAATTCTGCCCCCGCGGCAGGGCACCCGACACCGCCTCGGAAGCAAATTCGTTGCCAAAACCGCTGAGATAGGAAAGAGCGGCGATCTCAGACAGCGCCGGTTGCACATCGTTCATGGCAGGCAGCCTCTCTTGCGATGCGGAAGGGGAAGAAGATGCGATGGTTGCGCGGGCGGTGGCGATCGCCGCCAGGATTTCATCTGTTGCGCGCACTTGATTGGCGAGCAGCAGCACCAACGCCGCATCGAAGCGACGCTGTTCCTGCGCCGATAATCCGACATGTGCCTCGGCAAGCGCGGCAAAGATCGCATCGGGATCGCTGAGATGGGCGGTGGTGTCGAGGCTCATGCGAGGCTGGCCTCCGCCGCGGGCAGCGGCATGGCAGCGAAAACCCGATCAAGCGCGTGGGCGAGACGATCAACATCCCAGCGCCGCCAGCGGGCAAGGATATGCTGATCCGGCCGGAACAGGATCGCGCCACCCTCGGGCGTGCCGTAGCGCGCCGCGACCAGCCCCTCGTGATCACACGCAGCGCCCGCGCATGCGCGCGCCGGCGGCGTAACCTCCAAGCCAGCGACGCGCAATTTCGCCAGTGCTGCGAGATCGTCGGCGCCGAACGGCGCGAAGGAGAGCAGCGTGCACTGCGCGCCTCCAATATGGCGCAGCAGCCAATCGGCCTTGCCATCCACCATGATCGGCGCATCGAGCGCGGGACTGCCGAGTGGTGGCGCGCCAGGCCAGGTATCGCTCAGAGGGTCGTTGAGCGGCGAGTGCGTGAGAATGGCGGGCAGCGAAAGACGGCCGGAATTGACGAATTTGCGGGCAAACTCAAAATGCTCGGCGAGCAAAAGCGTGGCATCGCGATAGGCGCGGATGGCCTCCGATTTCGGCGTGATGAAATCGGTGCTGCGGGTGGAGTGAAGGATATTTTCGTCCGCCGCGGCTATGCGCTCGGCGTCATAGGAAGCGAGCAGGGCGGGAGAGGCACGGCCATCGAGAATAGCGGCGATTTTCCAGGCCAGATTATCGGCATCCTGGATGCCGCCATTGCCGCCGCGGGCACCGAAGGGGCTCACCTGATGCGCCGCATCACCGACAAAAACCGTTCGTCCATGAACAAATTTTTCCAGCCTACGACAGCGAAATGTATAGACGCTCACCCAGTCAAGGGTGAACGGCGCCTCCGGGCCGAGCATCGCCTTGATGCGCGGGATCACCCGCTCGGGTCGCCGCTCCGCCTCGGGATCGGCGTCCGCCCCGAGCTGAAAATCAATCCGCCAGATATTGTCGGCCTGGCGATGCAGCAGCACCGATTGTCCGGGATTAAACGGAGGGTCGAACCAGAACCAGCGCTCGGTCGGGAACGCCGCCTGCATCTCGACATCGGCGATGAGAAAGTGATCGTGGAAGACTTTTCCGCTGAACGGAAGTGCCATCGCCTCGCGAATCGTCGAGCGGGCGCCATCGCAGGCGAGTAACCATCCGGTGGTCAGGCGATATTCTCCAGCCTCGGTCACGACCGTGAGTTCGACGTGATCACTGTCGTTTGCAACGCCGCTCACACGGTGCTTCCAACGCAGATCGACGCCTGCCGTAGCGCACGCCTCAACCAGCCATTCTTCAAGGTGATATTGCTGCAAATTGACGAAAGCGGGGAATTTATGGCCGCTCTCGGGCAACAGGTTGAACTGGTAGATTTCGCGGTCCTGAAAAAACACCCGCCCCTGGTTCCAGGTCGCCCCTTTGCCGAGCAGGCGATCGCCGAGGCCCAGCCGATCATAGATTTCCAGCGAGCGTTTGGCAAAACAGATCGCGCGCGATCCGACTGAGACTGTGTCATCGTCATCGAGAAGCGTGACTTTCACGCCATGCTGCGCCAGATCGAGCGCGAGCGTGAGCCCCACCAGACCGCCGCCCACCACCACCACCGGATGATAGTGGATGCCAGAGGGCGGCGGCGACGTTTTGAAGCGTGGCGGTTGGTATTTCATGTGCGTTGGTATGTCATGGGGGGCGATCAGCGTCCGGCGCCCTCGAGCGCCTGCCACATCTCACGATCGCGCTCGGCGGTCCAGATGCGTGGCCAATCGATACCGCGCGCCTCGTCATAGGCGCGCGAGACATTGAACGGCATGCAGTGATCGAAAATCACCCATTGGCCATAGCGCGGGCGCATAAAAGCGAGTGCCTTGCCGTAGATCGTGCGCAGGTCCTCACCATCGGCCACACCTTGTTTGACCAGGCCGAAAAGATCGGCGGTGAAGGAAGCCGTGCCGGCGATCCCCTCCCCGACCTCGCTTTGGCCAATCAGGGCGCGGCCACGCCCCGGCACCAGGCGCTCGGCGCCAAGCGCGCGAAGTTTCGCCAGTGTGTCGGGCCAGTCGGTGAAATGTGCATCGCCGCAATAGGGTGTTGCCCCAAATTCCACGACATCGCCGGAAAAGAGAACTTTTTCGCTGGGCAGCCAGACGATGGTATCGCCGGCAGTGTGCGAGCGCCCGATATGGATGATTTCCACCACCCGCTTGCCGAGCCGGAGCGTCATGCGGTCGTGAAACACGAGATCAGGCCGCGTCAAGCCGGGGATGGTGTCCTTGCCCCGGAAAAGTCTGGGAAAACGGCCGATCTCGCTCGCCATGTCTTGCGCGCCGCGCTCGCTGATCAGGCGATCGGTGACGTCGGAAGCAATTATTTCCGCCCCCTGATAGGCGCTCGCGCCGAGCACGCGCACGGCGTGGTAGTGGGACAGCACGACATGGCGGATCGGCTTGTCGGTTTTGGTGCGGATGCGCGCGATGACATCGGCCGCCATCGCCGGCGTTGCCTGGGCATCGACGACCAGAACGGAGTCATCGCCGATGACGACGCCGGAATTGGGATCGCCCTCGGCGGTGTAGCCGTAGAGGCCGGGGCCGAGTTCCTCGAAGGAAATCTTCTTATCCGCGCTGTCCTTGGTGCTGGCGAAATCGGCCATGATGGGTGCCTTTATGTTAGGAATGGGGGTTTACCGCCTCGGGGCGCGCGCGCGCGAAGGCATCCACCCCCAGGCAGGCGGCATCAACGGCGGCGATCTTGGGGAAATCATCGAATGGCACAGCGAAGCGCCGGGCGTTGGCGACTTGCGGCACGAGCGCGACGTCGGCAAGGGAGGGCGTTTCCCCGAAGCAGAAAGGACGCGCCTCGATCAGGGCCTCGACAGCGCGAAATCCCTCGATCACCCAATGGCGATACCATGATTCGACGGCACCGCTGTCCTGGTGGAGTGCATCGCGAAGATAGTTTAGCACGGCGAGATTGTTGAGCGGGTGAATGTCGCAGGCGATCACGGAAAACACCGCCCGCACTCGCGCGCGGGCAAGCGGTTTGGGGGGCAGCAAAGGCGGAGTCGGATGGGTTTCCTCCAGCCACTCCAAGATCGCCGGCGACTGGATTAGGACCGCACCGTCGTCGAGTAGCAGCGAAGGAACACGGGATTGCGGATTGAGTGCACGATAGGCCGGCTGAAACTGCGCGCCGCCATCGCGCAAAAGATGCACCTCCTCGCTCTCATAGGCGAGGCCCTTGAGATTGAGCGCGATGCGCACGCGATAGGCGGCGGAGGAGCGGAAGTAGTCATAAAGCCGCATCGTGCCTTTCCTCATGCGCCTTTCTTGACTAGCGGACAGGATGAGTCCGCGAGCGGACGAAACGCATCCTCGCCCTTCACGGTGCGCACAATGTCGTAATAATCCCACGGTCCCTTCGATTCTTCGGGTGATTTGATCCGCGCGAGATACATATCGCGAATCACCCGACCATCGATACGCAGATAGCCATTCTTGACAAACACGTCATTAATCGGCGTCGCGCGCATCTCTGTCATTACCGCTTGCGGATCGGTGCCGACTTTCGCCACCGCCTTGAGATAATGCAGCACGACGCCATAGGTTCCCGTGTGCTCCATCGTCGGCATGACGTTGGTACGAGCGAAGAAGCGCTCCGACCACGCGCGCGTCTCAGCATTCATATTCCAATAGGAGGCCGTCGTCAGCATGATCCCTTGCGCCGCCTGGAGCCCGAGCGCGGGGATGTACGTGATGAACATCAGCAGCGCGGCAAGACGCTGGCCATTAAGATGCTGGCCGATGCCGAATTCCGCCGCCTGTTTTACCGCGTTGTTGGTATCCTGCGCGGCATTGGCGAACGCCACGACATCGGCCTTGGAGGCTTGCGCCGCGAGCAGCGCCGCGGAGAAATCGCTGGCACCGGTCGGATGGAGCGCATGGCCGAGTACTTTTCCGCCGGCCTTGTTAATGAAGGCGGTAGCATCCGCTTCCAATTGTTGACCGAAAGAGTAGTCGGCGGTAATGAAAAACCAAGTCTTGGCGCCTTCTGCCACCAGCGCCGCCCCGGTAACGTGGGCGAGCGCGTAGGTGTCATAGGTGAATTGCACGGTATTGGCATTGCACGCCTGGTTGGTGATCGCGCTCGCGCCGGGGCCGGAGAGCAGCGCAAGAATGTTTTTCTGTTTGGCAAAACCGCTGATCGCCAGGCCCAGCGCCGAATTCGGCACATCGACGATGCCGAGCACGCCCTGATTATCGACCCAGTCGCGGGCGATCTGAATGCCGAGATCAGGGTTCATGCGGTGATCGCCGCTGAGGAACTCGACTGGCCGACCGCCGATGGCGCCCCCCATCTCCTCGGCCGCCATCTGCGCCGCAATCACCGAGCCCGGACCACCAGTATCGCGCCCCCAACTCGACATATCCACCAGCACACCGAGACGGATCGGATTCGCGGCGGCGCGCGCGCCGCCGATCCAGGGGCTGGCCAGCGCACCCGCCATAGCGACGCCGGTGAGGCTGCGACGGGTAAGGCCGGGTTGCGCGCGGCGCGTGGGCGGGTGTGTCATGTCGTCTCCTGGTCCCCATTGCTGATTCTTATCTTGCTACTTTACTCAATGACAAATACCTTCGCAATAGGTGAATAACGGCGCAAGGGCTATCACCATGATGGCGACGATGCCATGACGGAGACGATTTCATGCGATGTGCTGGTCGCAGGTTCGGGCGCCGGCGGGCTGGCCGCCGCCGTCACCGCGCGCAAACTCGGCCTCGACGTGATCGTTGCCGAAAAAGCCGCGGTTTTCGGCGGCACCACCGCACGCTCCGGCGGCTGGCTCTGGATCCCCGGCAATCCCCTGGCGCGCGAGGCTGGAATCGAGGACAGCGCGGAGGCCGCTAGACGGTATCTCGCGCACGAGGCGGGCAATCATTTCGATGCCGCCCGCAGCGACGCCTTCCTTGCCGCAGGCCCCGAGATGGTCGATTTTTTCCGGCGCGAAACCGCGGTGCAGTTCGTCCTCGGGTCGCAATTTTCCGACTATCACCCCGATGCGCCGGGCGGCCTCCCCGGCGGACGCTCGATCTGTGCGGCGTCCTTCGATGCCCGCGCCCTCGGCGCCCATGTCCGCGATCTTCGCCCGCCGCTCGCCGAGATCACGTTCCTGGGCATGATGATCGGCTCGGGCGCCGAGTTGCTGCATTTTTTCAATGTCACGCGCTCGCCGATCTCGGCCGCCTATGTCGCGCGCCTGCTCGCCCGCTATGGCCGCGACCGGCTGCTTCATGGCCGCGGCATGCGGCTCACCAATGGCAATGCGCTGGCCGCGCGGCTGGCCAAGTCGGCTTTTGATCTCGGCGTGCCGATCTGGCTTTCCTCCCCTGTCACAGGGCTGATCGTTGAGGATGGCGCGGTGCGGGGTGCCATCGTCGCGCGCGCGGGGGGCAAAATCGCGGTGCGCGCGCGCCGTGGCGTCGTGCTGGCCTGCGGCGGATTTCCCCATGATATCGCGCGGCGGCGGCGGCTTTTCCCTCACGCACCCACGGGGACCGAGCATTTTTCGCCGGCGCCTGCGGAAAATACCGGCGATGGGATCACCCTCGGCGAGGCGGCGGGCGGCGTGCTCACTCTCGATCTCCCCAATGCCGCGGCCTGGGTGCCGGTCTCGCGCGTGCCCCATGGCAACGGGCGGGAAGGCGTCTTTCCCCATTTCATCGACCGCGCCAAGCCCGGCGTAATCGCGGTGACGCGGGCCGGGCGGCGCTTCGTCAACGAGTCGGATTCCTATCACGATTTCGTCCAGGCGATGCAGCGCGCCACCGCTCCGGGCGAGGAATGCGCCGCTTTCCTGATCGCTGATCACCCGACACTCCGCCATTACGGCCTTGGCTTCGCCAAGCCCGCCCCGGTGCCGCTCTCATCCTACCTGCGCTCGGGCTATCTGCTGCGCGGGGCGACGCTCGGCGAGCTTGCCGAACGCGCCGGGATCGACCCCGCCGCTCTGGTTGCCACCGTCGCCCGCTACAACGAGGCGGCGGCGCGCGGCGAGGATCCCGAGTTCGGCCGCGGCCGCAGCGCCTATAACCGCTATCTCGGCGATCCGGCGCGGAAACCCAATCCTTGCGTCGGGCCGATCACGTCGGGGCCTTTCTATGCGCTGAAACTGGTGCCGGGTGATCTCGGCACCTTTGCCGGGCTGCAAGGCGATGCCCATGCCCGCGTGCTCGGTGCCGATGGCGCGCCGATCGCCGGCCTCTATGCCGCCGGCAACGATCTTACCAGCATCATGGGGGGCAATTATCCCGGCGGCGGCATCACGCTCGGCCCGGCGATGACGTTTGGCTTCATCGCCGCACGCCATATGGCCGGCGTAGCGGCAGAGAAGCGACCGGCTCCGGATCGGACAGTGGCGGCGTGAACGACGCCGCCGCTTCCGGAGCGGCATGGCCGAGCTGGCCGGAAAGATGGTGGGCGTAGGCCACCACGGCAGCGATCTGAGCGCTCTCCGGTCGGAGATCGATGAGACCCGAAGGCCCCATCACGGTCACCGCCAGCTCGATCTGCCCGCCATGGTCAAAAATCGGAGCGGCGATCGCGCTCACGCCGGGCACCGGCGCACCATCGGTGATGGCATAGCCAGCCGCGCGCACCTCCGCCGTCTCGCGCCGCACATCCTCAAGCCGCATCCCGGCGGCGACACGCTGGCTATGCGTCGGGTTGGCGAGTTCGGCGGCGATCATCTCCGCGACCAGGGCGGGTGCCGCAAAGGCCGCGAAGACCCGCCCCGTCGCCGTACCGGTGAGAGAAAAAACCGTGCCGGCACGGACATTGGCGTGTACCTGCGTCGCCGCCTCATGCACCTGTACCACGGTCGGGCCATGATCGCCCCAGACGGTGATCGCGACCAGCAGATCGAGCTGATCGGAGAGCAGGCCGATGGTTTCGGCGGCCATGCGCAACGGGTCGGAAACCCGCAGCCGCGCCAGGCCAAGCCGCAGCGCGAAGGGGCCGAGCCGGTAGCGGCCGGTGGCTACGTCCTGCTCGACGAGGGCGAGCTTGCGCAGGCTCACGAGATAGGCATGCGCCTGCGCCGGGGCGAGTTCGGCGCTGGCCGCGAGATCGCGCAGCATCATCGCTCGCCCGGCGCGCGTCAGCGCCACCAGGATGCGTCCAGCGATCTCGACCGACTGCACGCCGCGACCGCGCACCGTCATCGTGCTGAAACCCCCTCGCCATTGGCGGTGATGCGCGCCATCGTCACTCCCATGCGACGGTGCGGTTGCGCAAGACCGGTGTCCGTGCCCGCGTGGCGCGTGCCGCCTCCGGCATGGCGCGCCAAGCCATGAGCTGCTCCAGGACAAAGCGCGTGGCCATCACGAGATCGAGCCCCAAGGCCTCGGCGATCGGATAATAGCGCAGGGTCTCAAGCTCGCCCGAACCCTTGAGCGTGCCGCTCACGCGGGCCTCGGCAACGACGAAGAACCGCGCGTTGAAGCGGATCGGCAGGCCCGGGGGTGTGACGGCGCGGCAGAGATAGTCGAGCCCATCCAGCGCGGGCGGCTGGCCGAGGCCGAGCCCGGTCTCCTCCTCCAGCTCGCGCGCCACGGCGATCGCCAGCGCGTGGGCGAGCGCGGGCCTCGTCCGTCGCTCCAGCCGCGCCAGAACCGCGGGCGCGAGCGGCGTTGCCGCCTGAGCACGATAATCGGCAGCGTCCACCCTGCCGCCGGGAAACACTAATCGGTTAGGGAGAAACCGATGGCCAGCGCCGCGCAGGCCCATCAACACCGCCGGGCCCAGGGCGCTCTCGCGGAGCACCAGCAGACTAGCGGCAGGCTTGGCGATCACGGCGCGGTGGACGGGGACGACCTCGGCGGTATCGGGCACGGGTGAGGTTCCTTGCGTGGCTTTCGCGACAACTTGCCGCAACCGGCCCGATGCGCAAGGTTTGGCGCCCATTGCGAGCGAGAACCATCATGGCCACACCCTTGCCCACGCATCGCGCCCAGATCGAATTGATCCTTTCCGCCTGGGGATTTTCCGCCGCCGCCACCGCCGCCACCGCCGATGTGCTGGCCTGGGCTGATCTCCATGGCATCGACAGCCACGGCATCTCGATGCTCACGATGTATGACGATTGGCGCCGCGCCGGTCGGCTCGATCCGCGGGCCGAGCCGCGTATCCTGCGCCAGAGCCCGGTCTCCGCCCTCGTTGACGGTGGCGGCGGACTTGGCCACTGGCCAGGGCGTTTCGCCATGCAAACCGCGATCGACAAGGCAGCCGGCATCGGCATGGCCGCCGTCGCCGTGCGCAACTCCGCGCATTACGGGGCCTGCGGCTATTACGCGCTGATGGCGGCCGAGCGTGGGCTGATCGGTATTACCACCACCACCACCACCTCGGGCGCCCGCGTCGCACCCACCCGCGCCGCCGAGGCCAAGCTCGGCACCGATCCCTGGTGTTTCGCCGCTCCTGGCGCGCCTGGCCAGCCGTTCCTGCTCGACATGGCAACCACCACTGTCGCCTTCGGGAAGATTCGCAACAAAGCGAATGAAGGGATTTCCTGCCCGCCTGGCTGGCTGCTCGATGCGCAAGGCCAGCCCAGCACCGACGCCAATGACGCGGTTTCCCGTGGCGGCTTCCTCACCCCTCTCGGCGGCACGCCGGAAGGCAGCAGCCACAAAGGCTATGGACTGGCGGCGATGGTCAATATTCTCGCCGCCTGCCTCTCGGGTGCGACCGTCACCCCGCATCCCGCCCATGGAAAAAGCCCTGGCGGCATGGGAATCGGCCATTTCTTTCTCGCCCTCGACCCAGCTCTGTTCCGCGAGGCGGCGGATTTCCGCGCCGAGGTCGCCGCCTTTTGCGACTTGCTGCGCGCCGCCACGCCCGCCGATCCAGCGCAGCCGGTGCTGGTCGCGGGCGACCCCGAACGAGCGGTTGCGGCCTGCCGGGGCCGCGCCGGCATCACCATCGCCGCCGGACTCGGAGAAAAACTCCGCGCCATCGCCGCCGCTTCCGGCGCGCCGTGGCTACTGGATTAGAGGTCAGGGCCTGAAAATCAATCGAACTTGAAAAAGAGCGCCCCCTGGAAAATTGGGTTTTTCTCGTCGATTTCCGAGCAAGAAGGCATTCTTTTGCAAACTCTCAGGCCAGTGCGAATCTGCCTCCTGGAGCACGGTCCAGGAGCAGCCCCTAGCCTTGGTTCAGGCCCGCGCCCGCAGGCGGTCGGTGAGCAGCACGCCGGTGCCGCCGGCCAGCATCAGGAGCGCCATGGGCCGCGCCGTGCCGTCGCTCAGCAGCCCGACCATTGTGCCGGAAATTGCGCCGAGCACGAACTGGCCGGTGCCCATCAGCGCCGAGGCGCTGGCGGCCTGCGCGGCGTGGCGCGAGAGGGCGCCGACAGTGGTATTGGGCATGAGGAAGCCGAGCGCGCCCAGGTAGCAAAAAAGCGGCGCGGCAAGGCCGGCGACCCCGCCCCAGCCGGTGAAGGCGTCAAGTGTGAGCACGGCGGTGGCAAGGAACGCGGCGCGCGCGCTGGCGCGGATCACCCGATCGGTGCCGAAGCGCGGTAGCAGGCGGGCGTTGACCTGGGCGGCAAAGATGAAGCCCGCAGCATTCAGCCCGAACAGCATGCCATAGGGAGCGGGGGCAATGTGGTATTGCCCGATGAAGGCGACCGGCGAGCCGCCGAGATAGGCGAACAGGCCAGCCAGTGCCAGGCCGCCACAAAGTGCGTGGGTGAAAAAGCGCGGCTCGCGCGCGATGCTCGCATAGCGGCCGAGCAGCCCGACCGGGCCGAGCCGGATGCGCCGGTTCTCGGGCAGGGTGTCAGGCAGAAAATACCAGACGAGAACCATGCAGACGGCGCCATAGAGGGTCGCGATCCAAAAGATCACCCGCCAGCCGGCGACCACCAGCACCGCTCCGCCGGCCGCCGGCGCGAGGATCGGCACCACCCCCATCACCAGCATCAGCCGCGACAGCAGGCGCGCGGCTTCGTGGCCATCGGCGAGATCACGCACCATGGCGCGCGGGATCACCATGCTCGCCGAACCGCCGATGGCGGCGAGCGTCCGGCAGGCGGAGAACAGCCACAGCC
The DNA here is from genome assembly GCA_021841985.1 of Pseudomonadota bacterium. Next base: position 19,952 of record JAKCCP010000389.1, read on the forward strand.
CCGGCGCGAGCGCGCAGCCGAGCGAGGCCAGGGCATAGAGCGCGGTGCCGAACAACAGCGGCGCGCGCCGCCCGAAGCGGTCGGAGAGCGAGCCCTGTGTCATCTGGCCGATGGCGAGGCCCACGAACCAGGCCGCGAGCGTCATCTGCGCACCCCCGGGGACGCCGCCGAGATCGGCCTCGATGCGCGGGAAGGCCGGCAGGTACATATCGGTCGAGAGCGGCCCGACAGCGGTCAGCACGCCGAGCAGGAGGGTCAGCCAGAATGGCGGGTTGGCGCCGGTCAGCCCCCTCCGATCCGCCGCTTCGGTCATGCCCGGTGCCCCTCCGGCACAAGCGGCCGGGCAGAAAATGCCGGTTTGCGCGGGCGCCATCGGCGGCAGCACGCGCGCGACTTGGCCGGGCCGGCCGGCGGGTTCTGGCATACCATTTGCGTTATCCTCTCACGGTTCGCGTCGCCGCCGGATGCCCTGGCCCGATCGCCCCGACCGCGTCGCGCCCGCCGCGCCTCTTGTTGCGTTTCACAGAAGGAGTGACCTCCCATGATCGGCAGCCTGTCCCACCATATTCTCTCGCAAGCGCATGCCTGGACGCCGCCTTCCGGCACGGGCAACGCCGATATCTTTGCTGCGCTGCAAAAGCGGCACAATGCTGCTCCCGGCACGGCAGACGCGACTGCGGCGAATGCCAGCGCCGCCGCCGCCCTCGGCGCGACGCCGGGCACCTTCAGCGCGGCGATGAGTGCCGCAGGGAGCGCTTCCGGCAGTGCTGCCAGCCTGGTGCCAAGCATGATCGGCGGCGATCCGTCGCCGGATGCCCTGAGCGATGCCTCCCCGCTCGCCCTCGCGGGGCCGCTGCTCGGCCGCCACCAGAGCACGGAGAACGCGACCACGGGCACCGGCGCGTCCGCAGCCCAAGCGTCCGCCCTCAGCGGCGCCCATCAAGCCTACCGCGCCGTGGCGCATGGCCTGCACTAAATCCTGCACTAAATACGGCGCCGCTTCCGGAGCCGGGATTCAATCGTAATACCAGCCATAATGGTAATAAGGCGGGGGAGGCTCGTCCCTCCCCGAGCCCGCGCAGCCGGCAAGGAGGAGCGCGCAAACAGCGCCGGCGAGCAGACAGGCGAGCCAGAAGCCCAGATGCCGATGTCGGAATGGCGACGGATGCGGCCGATGGGCCATGATCGTTGTCTCCTGAACCCTGCGCGGAGATGCGCGGCGCGCAGTTTCGAGAAAAAATCCTGCGATTTCGTTTCCTCCAAAACGCAAGGCTGAAATGATATCATTGCATAGCTTTCCCCTGGCATGCTAACGATAACGACGCTTATAATAAACGTCAGGAGAGGTGCCATGCCCCAATTCCAACCGGATTTCATGTTCTATCTGCACGATGTCGCGCATCTGCTGCGCATCGCCGTTGATAAGCGCGCGCGCATGCACGACATGACGCGCGCGCAGTGGCTGATCCTGCTACGCCTATACCGCCAGCCCGGCATGTCGCAGAAAGAATTGGCGGAATTGCTCGAGGTCGAGCCGATCACCGTCGCTAGGCTGGTGGACCGTCTGGAGCAGCGGCGGATGGTGGAGCGCCGCCCCGACCCACATGACCGGCGCATCTGGCGGCTGCATCTCCTGCCCGACGCCGCACCCCTGATCAGCGAGATCGAGGCCGAGCGTGACGAAATCGCCCGCATGGTCCGTCAGGGCATCGATGCCGAAACTATGGCGGTGCTGGTCGGCGCGCTCCAAAAAATGAAGGCGACGCTGTGCGGTGAATTGCGTTGCCATCGCCGGGGTGAGCAGGTGCGGCTGCTCGCCGAAGAGCCGGTCGAGGAGATCGCCTGATGTCGCAGGCGAGTGCAGCGCTTGCGGCGCGGGATGTTGATGTCGCGCTCCGGCCGCGGCGCAAATCCCGCCTGCTCCGCTCGATACTCATGCTTGGCGGCATCGCCGTGGTCGCCGGCGGTGCGCTTGGCTTCTGGCTCAATGGCGGACGCTACGCCTATACCGACGACGCCTATGTTCAGGCTGCCGTGCTCTCCGTCTCGACCGACGTCTCCGGCCTCGTTGCCGAGATCGACGTGCATGAGGGCGAGCGGGTCGCTAAAGGGCAGGTACTGTTCCGGATCGATCCGCGGCAGTTCGACATCGCGCTCGCCGGCGCGGAGGCCAATCTCGCCGAGACCGCGCTCACCATGGAAGCGATGAAGCGCGACTACCGGCGTATGCTGCACGATATCGACGCCAAGGCCGCGCAGGTCGCTGACGACCAAGCCAATCTCGGCCGTTACGCCAATCTGGTGAAGGCTGGCGGCGTCACCCGCGCCGAGTATGACGACGCCCGCTTCAAGCTCGCCTCCGACCAGCAAGCGCTCGAAAGCCTGCGCGCCCAGGCCGAGGCCGAACTCGCACGCCTCAGCGGCAAGCCGGATATCGATGTGACGAAAACCCCGCAATATCTCGAGGCCGCGGCCAAGGTGGCGGAAGCCGAGCGCGAGCTTGAGCATGCCACCGTCCGCGCGCCGTTCTCCGGCATTGTCACCGAGGTCGATCATCTTCAGCCCGGCCAGTATCTCGCCGCCTCGACCGGCGCCTTCGGCCTGGTCTCCGACGAGCATGTCTGGGTCGAGGCGCAGCCCAAGGAAATCGAACTCACCTGGGTCAAGCCCGGCGATCCGGTCGATGTCACCGTCGATACCTATCCCGGCCGCGTCTGGCACGGCGTGGTGGAAAGCATCGCACCCAGCAGCGGCTCGCAATTCTCGATCCTCCCGGCGCAGAATTCGTCGGGCAACTGGGTCAAGGTGGTGCAGCGCATTCCCGTCCGCATCCGCGTCGATCGCCGCCCCGATGACCCGCTGCTCCGCACCGGCATGAGCGTCGAGACCGAAATCGACACCGGCCACCATCGTACGCTTCAGGATCTGTTCTAAACCATGAGCGCCGCGGCTGAGACGGTGGTCGCCCATCGCGGCATCATCACCGTCTGCGCGATGGTGGCGACCCTGATGCAGGCGCTCGACGCCACCATCGCCAATGTCGCCCTGCCCTATATGCAAGGCAGCCTGTCCGCAACCTCGGATGAGATCACCTGGGTACTGACCAGCTATATCACCGCCGCCGCCATCATGACGGCGCCAGTCGGGTGGCTGGCCGCGCGGTTTGGGCGAAAGAATCTCTTCATCCTCAGTCTCGTCGGCTTCACCACCGCCTCGATGCTCTGCGGCATCGCCGAGAGTTTGCCCCAGATGGTGATTTTCCGCCTGCTCCAGGGCATGTTCGGCGCTGCCCTGGTGCCGCTCTCGCAGGCCACCATGCTGGATATCTACCCGGTGGCACAGCGCGGCTCGGCGATGGCGATCTGGGGCATCGGCGTGATGATCGGCCCGATCCTCGGCCCAACCTTGGGCGGCTATCTCACCGAACTCTACAACTGGCGCTGGGTGTTCTACGTCAACCTGCCCTTTGGCGTGCTCGCCATCATCGGCATGGCTGTTTTTATGCCGCGCTCGGAAACCCAGAGCTCTCTGCGCTTTGACTGGACCGGCTTCGCGGTGATCGCGCTCGGCCTCGGCGCCTTGCAAATGATGCTCGACCGCGGCCAGGATCAGGACTGGTTCTCGTCCCGCGAAATCATCACCGAGGCGGTCTTGGCCGGGTTGGGCATCTATCTCTTTCTCGCCCATCTCCTCACCGCCGAGCGCCCCTTTATCCGCCCGGTGATTTTTCGTGATCGTAATTTTTCGGCATCGATGCTGATGATGTTTGCAATCGGCCAGATCCTGGTCTCAAGCTCGGCCTTGATGGCGCCCTATCTGCAAACGCTGGCCAACTATCCGGTGCAGACCGCCGGGTTGGTGATGGCGCCGCGTGGCGCGGGCACCATGCTCGCGATGATGATCTCGGGCCGCCTCGTCCAACGACTCGATCCGCGCAAGCTGATGTTCCTCGGCGTCGTGCTGCTGCTCGGCTCCAGCTACAGCATGACCGGCTGGACCCCCGATATCGCGATCCATATCCAGGTCATCACCATCATGATCCAGGGCATGGGAATTGGCTTCGTGTTCACGCCGCTCCAGGTGATCGCCTTCGCCACCCTGCCGATGGCAATGCGCACCGATGCCACCGCCATGCTGAGCCTGTTCCGCAATGTCGGCAGCGCCATGGGCGTCTCGCTCACCTCGGCGCTGCTCGCCCACAACATCCAGGTCGCCCATGCCGGGCTCGCGGCCAATATCACGCCCTTCAACCGCGCCTTACAGGCGAGCCCCTCGATCTACCACGCGCTCGACCCAACGACGCGGCCCGGCGCCGCCCTGCTCGATTTTCTCGTCAATCAGCAGGCGCAGATCATCTCCTATGTCGATGACTTCGTGTTCATGACACTCACCATCGTGCCCGCCCTGCTGCTGCTGCCGATCATGCGCCGCCCGGCCCATAGCACCGCCGCGCCGGAAGATCATCCAGCGGTCATCGACTAAAAATCCAGGGATTTCACCCCTCGACCCCACCAAGGGCGGGGCCCTTGGAACCCTTCCTGTTCAGCCGCGCCAGAAGCGCGGAAACAGCATGGGCACCCGCGCGCGATAGGCCGTATAGACCTCGCCATAGAGGCGCTTCAGCTTGCGTTCCTCGAAATGAATGCCGATCAGCACATAGAGCGTGGCGAACAGCGCAGTCGCGCCAGTGAACGGCGCCCGGGCGTCGCCCCAGAGCAGCAGCAGCAGGCCGAGATAGAGCGGATGCCGGACCACGCCGTTGAGCCCGGCCGTGACCAGCGTCTCAGGCACGATGGCGCGGTCGGGGGTGCCAGCACGCATCTGCGCCAGCCCAAAAAACCGCGCCGGATCATAGGATCGACCGGCGATCAGCAGAATGAGAGCGCCGGCGCCGATCGCCACGTCCATCGCGAGACGCAGCGGCAAAGGCAGGGCAAACCCTGCCTGCCCGCCGAGCAGCAGCATACCAAGCCAGAGCACAAGCGCGAGATGAATGGCAGCGATGAGGTTATAGAGCAGGCGGTCGGCACGGCCGGCCAGACGTTCGAGTAACCCCCTTCCCGCCGGCATCGCCAGCAGGCTGTGCCCAGCGCCAAAACTCAGCCAGAGCAGCGCATACCAGATCAACCCATCATTCTCCATCTCGGGACGAAACTATACGCCCATGGTTGGGTGGGGGGAAATTCAGCGAAACACAAAATGCCGGGAGGCGGCGAAATTCAACCCGAGCCCAGCAATCGCCCCAGCCGCCACCGCCAGCACGGGATGGGCATGCGCGCTGGGCGAGAATGCGATCAGGGCGGCATAGGCGCCGCGATTGACGAGAAAGCCTAGCGCGTTGCTGGAAATGAAGCGCGCCCATTGCCAATGCGCGGCCCCTCGTCCCCGTCCGCGAAAGGTCCAGGCGCGGTTGAACGCCCAATTGGTGCTCGCCGCCACCAGATAGGCCGCGGCGCCCGCGCCATAGAGGCCGAGCGGGCGGGCGAGCGCATAGACCGTCGCGGTGTCGATGACGAAGCCGAGCGTGCCCACCGTGCCGAAACGGAGGAATTCGGCGAGTAGGCGAAGCCGCGCCGGGCTGACCATACGCCGCGCGGGGTCAGGCAGCAGGGCGGCAAGACGGGCGAGCGCGGCTTCCATGGCACGCCGCATACCCGGGTTGCGCGCCTGCCGGCAACTCTGGCCCGCCGCTTGCTCCGCCTTGCAGTGCGAGGCGGCGGCTGCCATCGTCGGTGCGGGAAAACCGGCGACGGCATGACAAGGCTGCCGCCGGGGCAGGCAGAAAAAAGGGGAACAGATGAAACGACGGGCATTCCTGCAAAGCGCGGCCGCCGCCATGCTGCCGCTTACGGCACCCGGTTTGGCCTATGGGGCTGAGGCGCGCCTCCTGAAATTCATCCCGCAAGCCGATCTCGCCATCCTCGACCCGATCTGGACCACCGCCTATGTCACCCGCAACCACGGTTTTCTGGTCTTCGACACGCTGTTCGGTATCGATGGACAGTTCCGCCCACAACTCCAGATGCTGGAAAGCGCCGGCGCCGAATCCGACGGCCTCCTCTGGCGGCTCCGTTTGCGGGACGGGCTGAAATTTCACGACGGTACACCGGTTCTCGCGCGCGACTGCGTCGCCTCAATCCGCCGCTGGGGCGCCCGTGATGCCTTCGGCCAGGCGCTCCTCGCCGCAACCGATGAACTCACGGCGAGCGATGACCGCAGCATTGTCTTTCGCCTCAAGCGTCCCTTCCCGCTGCTGCCTGATGCACTCGGCAAGGCATCGAGCAACCTGCCGGCGATGATGCCCGAGCGGCTGGCGAAAACCGATCCCTTCACCGCGATCACTGACATGATCGGCAGCGGCCCCTATCGCTTCAAGGCCGATGAGCGCGTCCCGGGCTCGCTGGTCGTCTATGAGCGTTTTGCCGATTATCGCCCGCGCGACAGTGGTACGCCGGATTGGATCGCCGGCCCTAAAATCGCTCATTTCGACCGCATCGAGTGGCATGTCGTGCCCGATTCCGCAACCGCTTCGGCGGCCTTGCAGAGCGGTGAAGTTGACTGGTGGGAACAACCGACTTTCGATCTCTTGCCGCTGCTCAAGGGGGCTCCCGAGGTGACCATCGAGCAGATTGACCCCACCGGCTTTCCCTCGATGGCGCGTTTCAACCAGCTCTGGCCACCCTTCGACAATCCGGCCATCCGCCGTGCCCTGCTCGGCTGCGTGAGCGAGACCGACGAGATGACCGCGGTCGCTGGCACCGATTCTCATCTATGGCGCGCTGATCTCGGGTTTTTCCCCCCCGCCTCACCAATGGCGAGCACTGCCGGCACCGCTATCCTCCAAGGGCCGCGCGATTACGACAAGGTCAAGCGTGATCTTGCCGCCGCCGGCTACAAGGGTGAGCGCGTGGTGGCGATGATCGCGACCGATTTCCCCGTCCTCAACGCGATGGGCGTGGTCGGCGCCGATATGCTGAAGCGAGCTGGGATGAATGTCGATGTGCTGGCAACCGACTGGGGCACAGTGGTGCAGCGCCGGGCGAAAAAGGATTCCCCCGAGAAAGGCGGCTGGAGCGTGTTTTTCACCTCGTTCTCCGGTCTCGATCAGTTCACCCCGGCAAGCTATGTGGCGCTGCGCGGCAACGGGCAGAACGCCTGGTTCGGTTGGCCGACGGCGCCGAAACTGGAGGAATTGCGCGATCAGTGGTTCGCCGCCCCCGATCTTGCGGCCCAGAAGAAAATCTGCGAGCAAATCCAGTTGCAAGCCTTTGTGGATGTGCCTTTCCTGCCGCTCGGCCTCTACTATCAGCCGACCGCGCATCGCAAGAACGTCACCGATCTGCTCAAGGGTCTGCCGATTTTCTGGAATGTGAGGAAGGAATGAGGAAAACACCGATGCGCAGGCGTGATTTTCTTGCAACCTCCATCGCCGCCGCCGGCGCGCTCGCGGCGCCGAACCTTGCGCGCGGAGCGGATGCGCGGGTTCTGCGCTTCGTGCCGCAAGCCAATCTGCCCAACCTCGACCCCGTCTGGGGCACGCAATATGTCGTGCGCAACGCGAGTCTTTTGGTTTTCGATACGCTGTTCGGAATCGATTCTACGCTTACCCCACGGCCACAGATGTGCGAGGGATATGAGGTTTCGAGTGATGGTAAAATCTGGACATTCCGACTGCGCGAGGGGCTAAAATTCCACGACGGCACGCCGGTTCGCGCGCAAGACGCGGTGGCAAGCCTCAGCCGCTGGATGGCACGGGATACCATGGGCCAGCTCATCCATGCCCGGCTCGATGCCATCGAGGCAACTGACGATCGCAACATCCGCATGCGGCTCGCGGCACCTTTTCCGAAAATGCTGTTCGCCCTTTCCAAGGGCAATCCCAATCTCCCCGCGATCATGCCCGAGCGCCTCGCCGCGACTGACCCCTTCAAGCAGATCGCTGAATTTATCGGCTCCGGGCCGATGAAGTTCGCGAAGGATGAATGGGTGCCGGGCTCGAAGGCAGTGTTTACGCGCTTTGACCTCTATGCGCCGCGGAGCGAGCCAGCCGATTGGCTGGCGGGTGGCAAGCGGATGAATTTTGACCGCATCGAATGGCAGATCATCCCCGACGCCGCAACCGCCGCGGCGGCGCTGCAAAGCGGCGAGATCGACTGGTGGGAAACGCCGCTGCCCGATCTCGTGCCCTTGCTCAAGCAAAGCGCCGATATACGCGTCGATATCGCCGATCCGCTCGGCAATGTCGGTATTCTGCGCATGAACCACCTCTATCCGCCATTCAACGATGTGCGTTTGCGCCGGGCCTTGCAAATGGTGGTAAACCAGCCCGACTATATGCGCGCGGTGGTCGGCAACGACGATGCGCTGTGGAAATCGATGCCGAGTTTTATCACCCCAGGCACGCCGCTCTATACCGAAGCCGGGGGTGATGTGCTGAGCGGGCCGCGGAATATTCCAGGTGCCCGGAAACAGCTCGCTGAGGCAGGTTACGGTGGCGAGAAAGTGGTGATGCTGGTTGCAACCGATCTCATCATTACCAAGGGCCAGGGCGACGTTTCGGCTGATGTGATGACCAAGGCCGGGTTCAATGTTGATTACGTCGCGACCGACTGGGGCACGGTAGGCGCGCGGCGCGCCAAGAAGGATCCTCCCGACAAGGGCGGCTGGAATATCTTTCACACCTGGCTCGCCGGGGTCGATTGTATCAACCCCGCCCCCAATATCGCCATTCGCACCAACGGAGCGAAGGCGTGGTTCGGCTGGCCCGAAAATCCGGCGATCGAGACAATGATCGCCGAGTGGTACGCCGCCCCCGATCTCGGCGCGGAGAAGCAAGTAATCGAAAAAATCAACCGCGCCTCGATGGAATTCGTAACCTTCATCCCAACTGGCTTCTTCTACGGCTATCAGGCATGGCGACGCAATGTGAGCGGCATCGTCAAGGCACCGTTCCCGGTGTTCTGGGACGTGAAAAAAGGCTGAGCGACGATGGGCGCCTATCTGCTCCGCCGCGTTCTCGCGACCATTCCGGTGATGGCGGTGGTGGCACTTTTCGTCTTCTCTCTGCTCTATATCGCACCCGGCGATCCGGCCGCGGTGATCGCCGGCGATCAGGCCTCGCCCGAACAGATCGCGCATATCCGTGCATCTCTCGGCCTCGACCGTCCTTTCCTCGTGCGCTTCGGCGACTGGCTCTGGCATATCCTGCACGGCGATCTCGGCACCTCGATCTTCACCAACCTTCCGGTCGCGCACATGATCGCCCAGCGTATCCAGCCGACATTGAGCCTGATGGTGTTCACCCTTGCACTCTCCCTGATCATTGCCATCCCGATGGGCGTGATCGCCGCCTGGCAGCAGGGCAAATGGCCCGACCGCCTGATCATGATTTTTGCCGTGCTCGGATTCTCGACCCCGGTGTTTGTCATTGGTTACGTGCTGGCCTTCGTCTTTGCCCTGGAGTTGAAACTTCTGCCGGTGCAGGGCTTCACACCGATCGAGCAAGGGTTCTGGCCGTTCCTGCGCAGCCTGATCCTGCCCGCCTTCACCCTGGGCGGCATCTATATCGCGCTGATCGCGCGCATCACGCGCGCCGCCATGCTCGATGTACTCTCGCAGGATTATATCCGCACCGCGCGTGCCAAGGGTCTCGGGCAGGGCGACGTGCTGTTCGTACATGCTTTGAAAAACGCCGCGGTGCCGATCGTCACCGTCGTCGGGCTCGGGGTTGCCCTGTTGATCGGCGGGGCGGTGGTGACGGAGAGCGTGTTCGCCATTCCCGGCCTCGGCCGCCTTACCGTCGATGCCATCCTGCGGCGGGATTATCCGGTGATCCAGGGCGTCGTTCTGCTATTCAGCTTCGTCTATGTGCTGGTCAATCTTGCCGTCGATCTGCTCTACACCGTCTTCGACCCAAGGATCCGCTATTGAGCCTCTCGCCGCCCAGCGCCCTACCGGCTGAATTCATCGCGCCTGATCTACCAGAACTGGTCGAGCCACGGCGCAAGCGCGGCAGACTGGCGCGGTTCATCATCCGCCATCCGACGATCTTTGCCGGCCTCGTGCTAATCGGGTTGATGCTGCTGATCGCGCTCTTCGCGCCTTTCCTCGGCACCACCGATCCGACGGCACTCGCCCCGGCGCGGCGACTCCGCTCGCCCTCGATGCAATACTGGTTCGGCACCGACATGCTCGGACGCGATATCTATTCGCGGGTGATCTACGGCACCCGCGTCTCGCTCATCGTGGGCTTTGCCGTAGCTTTCCTCGCCGCCATAACGGGTCTTGCGATCGGCCTCGTCGCGGGCTTCGTGCGCTGGTCGGATGCCATCATCATGCGCGTCATGGACGGGCTGATGTCCATCCCCCCGATCCTACTCGCCATCGCCCTGATCGCGCTGACGCGCGGGTCGGTGCAGAATGTTGTCATTGCCATCACGATCTCGGAAATTCCCCGTGTGGCGCGGCTGATCCGCGGTGTCGTGCTGGGATTGCGGGAACTACCCTTCATCGAGGCGGCGATCGCCTGTGGCACGCGCACACCGAAACTCATCCTCCGCCATGTCCTGCCCAACACGCTCGCGCCGCTTGCCGTGCAGGCCACCTATATCTGCGCCTCGGCGATGATCACCGAGGCGATCCTGTCCTTCATCGGCGCCGGCACGCCGCCCACTATTCCGTCATGGGGCAATATCATGGCGGAGGGACGCGCGCTCTGGCAGATCAAGCCGTCGATCGTATTTTTCCCCGCGATTTTTCTTTCGGCGACGGTGCTCGGCGTCAATCTGCTGGGCGATGGGCTGCGCGACGCGCTCGATCCCCGGCGCGCGCTCCGGCCCTGACCATGGCGCTTCTCGAGGTCGAGCGGCTGCAAGTGCATTTCGCCACCGAGGAGGGTGTCGCGCGCGCGGTCAACGGCATCTCGTTCACGATCGCGGCCGGCGAGACGGTGGCGCTGGTGGGCGAGTCGGGCTGCGGCAAATCCGTTACCTCGATGTCGATTTTGCGATTGCTGCCGACGCCGCCCGCACATTTTGCCGGAAGCATCCGCTTCGCGGGACGCGATCTCCTGGGCGTCTCGGAAGCGGAGATGCGCCGGCTACGCGGCAACGAAATCAGCATGGTGTTTCAGGAGCCGATGACCTCACTCAACCCGGTGCTCACCGTCGGCCGGCAGATCGGGGAGACTTTGCGCCTGCATCAAGGACTTTCACAACATGCCGCGGCCGTGCGAGCGATTGAGATACTTGCTCTGGTCGGTATCGCCGATCCGGCGCGCCGGGTGGGCGAATATCCACATCAGCTTTCGGGCGGCATGCGCCAGCGCGTGATGATCGCGATCGCGTTGGCCTGCAACCCGAAGCTCTTGATCGCCGATGAACCAACCACCGCGCTCGATGTCACCATCCAGGCGCAGATCCTCGATTTAATGCGCGATCTGCAGCGCCGGGTGGGGGCGGCGATCCTCTTGATCACGCACGATCTCGGCGTCGTTGCGGAACTGGCCGAGCGCGTCATCGTGATGTATGCTGGGCGCAAGGTCGAGGAAGCGCCGGTTGCGCGGCTTTTTGCCGCGCCACTGCATCCCTACACCCAGGGCCTGCTCGGCGCGCTGCCGCGCATCGGCGAGGCCAACGCAGGGCGGCGGCTCACCGAAATCCCCGGCCAGGTGCCGAGCCTGATGGCGCCGATCATCGGCTGCGCCTTCGCCGCGCGCTGCCCCCGCGTGAGCGATCTCTGCCGCAGCATCGCCCCTGCGGTGCGCGCGCATGCGCCGGGGCATTTCGCTGCTTGCCATCACGCCGGGGAGCATCGGACAGCGTGATGGCCGAGATCCCTCTCCTCGAAATCAACCGTCTCAAGAAGCATTTTCCCATCCGCGGCGGACTGATGGGCGGCATCACCGCAGAGGTCCGGGCGGTGGACGATCTCAGCTTCACCATCGCGCGTGGCGAGACGCTGTCGCTGGTCGGCGAATCGGGCTCGGGCAAATCGACCGTCGGACGCACGATCCTTGGTCTTACGGCCCCGAGTGCTGGGGAAATCTGGCTCGATGGCACGCGCATCGATCAGCTTTCACGGCGGCGGATGCGCGCCTTGCGCCAGCGCATGCAGATCATCTTCCAGGATCCGTTCAGCAGTCTCGATCCGCGGTTTTCGGTGCGCGAAAGCCTGGCCGAGCCGCTCGATAATTTCGGCCTCGCGCGCGGGGCGGCACGCGCGGCGCGCATCCACGAATTGCTCGATCAAGTGCAACTGCCGCACGCGGCGGTGGATCGGCGGCCGCATGAATTTTCCGGCGGCCAGCGCCAGCGCATCGCCATCGCCCGTGCGTTGGCCCCGCGCCCCGATCTCATCATCTGCGACGAGGCGGTCTCGGCGCTGGATGTCTCGGTCAAGGCGCAGATCATCAATCTTCTTGCTGATATACAACGAAATCTCGGCCTCGCGATGCTGTTCATCAGCCACGATCTCGCCATCGTCGAGCATCTCACCCATCGCATCGCGGTGATGTATCTTGGCGAGATCGTCGAGATCGGCACGCGGGAAGCGGTATTCGCGGGCCCGCGTCACCCCTATACCGAAGCGCTGCTCTCCGCCGTGCCGATGCCTGATCCCGGCGCGCGCCACCGCCGCATTGTGCTCTCCGGTGACATCCCGAGCCCGCGCAACCCGCCGCCCGGCTGCCGCTTCCACACCCGCTGCCCCTATGCGTTCGATCGCTGCCGCAGCGAGGCGCCGAAACTGCGCGGCCCGAACCATCATCAGGCGGCCTGCCATCTCGATCGCCTGCCGGGGAGCGCTTAGGAAAGGCCAGGGGCTTTGTCCGTCGCCGGGAT
>JAKCCP010000112.1 GCA_021841985.1 Pseudomonadota bacterium
GCGCTGAAAGAGGGCCGGCCGCCGCGCTATGACGGGCGCTGGCGCGATCGTGACCCGGCCGAGGCGCCGCCCGGGATCGCCCCGGCGATCCGCCTCAAGGCGCCGCGCGAGGGCGAGACGGTGATCGAGGATCTGGTGCAGGGGCCGGTCCGGGTCGCCAATGCCGAACTCGACGACATGATCATCCTGCGCAGCGACGGCACGCCCACCTATCTCCACGCCGTCGTCGTCGATGATCACGATATGGCGATCACCCATGTCATCCGCGGCGACGACCATCTCACCAATACCTTTCGCCAAGCGCAAATCTATCAGGCGATGGGCTGGGAGCTGCCGCGCTTTGCCCATATCCCGCTGATCCACGGGGCTGACGGGGCCAAGCTTTCCAAGCGCCACGGCGCGGTCAGCGTGCTCGAATTCCGCGAGCAAGGGTTTTTGCCGGAGGCGCTCTGCAATTACCTGCTGCGGCTCGGCTGGGGCCATGGCGATGCCGAGATCGTCTCGCGCGCCGACGCCATCCGGCTGTTCGATCTCGATGGGGTGGGCCGCGGCGCGGCGCGCATGGATTACGCCAAGCTCACCCATCTCAACGCGGTCTGGCTGCGCGCCGCCGATGACGCGCGGCTGACCGCGGAGGTGATGGCGCGGCTCGCCGGCGTGCCCGGCCTCAGGCTCGATGACGTGGCGCGGGCGCGCATCCTCGCCCTCATGCCGCCGCTCAAGGAACGCGCCCGCACGCTGGTCGAACTCGCCGACAGCGCCGCCTTCCTCGCCCGCGAGCCGCCGCTACCTCTGAGCGAGAAGGCGCGGGCGTTGCTCGATCCGGCGGCGCGGGCGCTGCTCCGTGATCTCGCCGCCGTGCTCGCCGAGACCGCGTTCACGCCGGACGCCTTGGCCGCGGCGCTGCGCGCCTTCGCCGAGGCGCGGGGAAAAAAACTCGGTGAGGTCGCGCAACCGCTGCGCGCCGCCCTCACCGGCGCCACCACTAGCCCGCCGATCGATGCGACCCTCGCCGTTCTCGGGCGCGCGGCGGCGCTGGCCCGCATCGCAGCCATTCTCGCCGCGCCGGACGCGACTTCACCGGACGCGACTTGACAGGGTGGCGCGAGAGGCGATTTCCAGGGTCGATCGGTTCGGCTATGAACGCCGTCGAGACACGCGGCCGCTGGTCCCTCCGGCGCGCCCAATCAGGGGAGAAGATCAGGTGCTGTTCCGCCGCCTGCCGACGCTTGCGCTGCTGAGCGGCGCGCTTGCCGCCACCGCCTGCACCATGCCGCCCGCCAATCAGGGGATGCCGGGGCCGATCGTCCATCTCGGCCTGATGCCCAATGACCCGACCGCCTGTCTCGGCCCGGTGCGCGCCACGAGCAACATGCCGCTCCTGCGCGACGCCAAGCTCGGCGCGACCAATGGCGAGGCCAAGCTCACCGGCTGCGTCATCAACCCCGGCCCGCTCGGCTACCGCGCCATCATCGTCGAGATCACGTTTTTCGACTCGGAAGGCCATATCCTGAGTTCGGTGACGCGCGACAGCATCGATTTGCCGGCCTATTCGGCGAGTCCCGCAGCGCAGACCGGGGCGCCGCGCTGGCTGATCCCGATCGATGTCAGCGCCGACCCCAACGCCGTCCAGGCCGAGGTCGTGGTGCATGCCCTGGTCTGCGCCGGCGCGGGTCTGCGCGGCTGCACCGAGGAGCATGACACCAGTGTCGTGAGCGTTTCGGCGGCGAAGACCTGAAGGCGCGTTTTGGCCGACCCGCCGCGGCATCTGCTGGCGATCGAGGGGCTGCAACCGCCGCCGATCAGCGCTTTGCTCGATCTCGCCGAGAGCTACGTGCTGCTCAACCGCTCCGGCCAGACCGCGCGCGACCTGTTGCGCGGGCGCACGCTGATCAATCTCTTCTTCGAGGACAGCACGCGCACCCGCACCAGCTTCGAGCTGGCGGGAAAGCGGCTCGGCGCCGATGTCATCAACATGGCGGTGGCCAGCTCCTCGGTGAACAAGGGCGAGACGCTGCTCGATACCGCCGCCACGCTGAACGCCATGCATTGCGACCTGCTGGTGGTGCGCCACAACCAATCGGGCGCGCCCAACCTGCTCGCCCAGAAGGTCGATGCCGCGGTGATCAATGCCGGAGACGGCACCCACGAGCACCCGACCCAGGCGCTGCTCGACGCTCTCACCATCCGCCGCCGCACGGGCCGGATCGCGGGCCTCGTGGTGGCAATCTGCGGCGATATCGTCCATTCCCGCGTCGCCCGCTCGAATATCCATCTGCTCACCACGCTGGGCGCGCGGGTGCGCGTGGTGGGCCCACCGACGCTGATCCCGGCGGCGATCGAGCGGCTCGGCGTGGCGGTGTTCCACGATATGGCCGAGGGCCTCGCGGGAGCGGACGTGGTGATGATGCTGCGCTTGCAAAGAGAGCGCATGATCGGCGGCCTGGTGCCGAGCGCGCGCGAGTATTTTCGCTTCTGGGGACTGGATGCCGCCAAGCTCGCGAAGGCCGCGCCCGCGGCGATCGTCATGCATCCCGGCCCGATGAACCGCGGTATCGAGATCGATAGCCTGGTCGCCGATGATCCCGCCCGCAGCGTCATCCGCGAGCAGGTGGAGATGGGGGTCGCGGTGCGCATGGCGGTGCTGGATACGCTGGCGCGCGCCCGGCCGAAGCTGCGCAATGACTGATTTGCTGTTCACCCGCGTGCGCCTGCTCGACCCCGCGAGCGGCCTCGACCGTCCCGGGGCGCTGTTGGTGCGCGATGGCGCGATCCTCGATTTCGGCGCCGCTCTCGGCCAACCCGAAGGCGCCGAGGTGATCGACGGCGCGGGCGCGGTGCTTTGCCCCGGTCTCGTCGATCTGCGCGCGGCGCTCGGCGAGCCCGGCTTCGAATACCGCGAAACCATCGGCTCGGCGGCGATCGCGGCGGCGGCGGGTGGCATCACGACGATCGCCGTGCTGCCCGACAGCCGCCCGGCGATCGACGATCCAGCGCTGGTGCAGTTTCTTCGCGCCCGGGGCGACGCGACCGGCAGCCTCACCTTGCTGCCCTATGGCGCGGTGACGCGCGGCTGCCGCGGCGAGGAGCTGGCGGAATTCGGCCTGCTGCGCGAAGCCGGCGCGATCGCCTTCAGCGACGGCGCGCGCGCCATCGGGCCGGCCTCGCTGATGCGCCGCGCGCTTTCCTATGCGCGCGGTTTTGGCGCGCGCATCGTCCAGCACCCCGAGGAGCCCTCGCTCACCTCCGGTGGGGCGGCCACCGAGGGCGAACTGGCCACCCGCCTCGGCCTGCCCGGCATTCCCGCCTGCGCCGAGGCGATCATGGTTGCCCGCGATATCCATCTCGCCGAGCTGACCGGCGGCATGGTGCATTTTTCCCGGCTCTCGACCGCGGCGGCGCTCGATCTCGTGCGCGCCGCCAAATCGCGCGGGCTCCCTGTCACCTGCGATACAGCGCCGCCCTATTTCGCGCTCAACGAGATGGCGATTGGCGAGTTCCGCAGCTATGCCAAACTCTCGCCGCCGCTCCGCGCCGAAGCGGACCGCGCCGCCGTCGCGGCGGCTTTGGCCGATGGCACGATCGATGCGGTGGTCTCCGACCATCAGCCGCGCGATGCCGACGACAAGCGCCTGCCCTTCGCTGAGGCGGCGCCCGGCGGCGCCGGGCTTGCCACATTGCTCGCGGTGACCCTCGCCGAGGTCCATGGCGGGCGTCTCAGCCTGACGCGCGCCGTCGCATTGCTCACCGCCGCGCCCGCCGCCCTGT
Source organism: Pseudomonadota bacterium (assembly GCA_021841985.1). The sequence continues at coordinate 3,769 of JAKCCP010000112.1, forward strand.
TCGGGATCGCCGCGGGGCGTCTGCAAAAGGGTGCGCCGGCCGATCTCTGCCTGTTTCACCTCGACCGCGCCTGGCGGGTGGTGGCGGGGGAGCTGCCGGGCAAGGCGCAAAACACGCCGTTTGACGGCCGCGCCCTGGAGGGACGGGTGATCGGCACCTGGAAGGCCGGGCGCCGGGTGTTCGGATGAGCGCCGACAGCCTCATGGGTGCCGATCCGGGTGGCCTCGCGCTCGTTTTCACGCTCGGCTATCTGCTCGGCGCCATTCCGTTCGGCCTGATCCTGACGCGGCTCGCCGGATTGGGCGATATCCGCGCCATCGGCTCGGGCAATATCGGGGCGACCAACGTGCTCCGCACTGGGCGGCGTGGTTTGGCGGCGGCGACGCTTATTCTCGATGCCGCCAAGGGCGCGAGCGCCGTAATGCTCGCCGCATTCCTGATCCCCGATGCGGCGAACCCCGTCTGGCTCGCCGGGCTCGGCGCGGTGCTCGGGCATATGTTTCCGCTCTGGCTCGGCTTTCGCGGCGGCAAGGGGGTGGCGACCGCGCTCGGCGTGCTGCTCGCCGCAAGCTGGCCGGTGGGCCTGCTCTGTTGCGCGGTCTGGCTGGCGGCGGCGTGGCTTTCCCGCCTCTCTTCGCTCGCAGCACTCGCCGCCTTCGCCGTCTCCCCGGTGTTGGCCGCAATTTTTGCCGACCGCATCGCGCTGCCCTTCGCGGGGCTCATCGCGCTGCTGATTTTCTGGCGCCATCGCGCCAACATCGCGCGCCTCCTGGCCGGCACCGAGCCGCGCATCGGGGAGCGGCGTTGACCCCGCCGGACGCGCTCGAGCGGCTCACCCTCGCGCGCACCGAAGGGGTTGGCCCGATCACCTATCGCCGGCTGCTCCGCCGCTTCGGCTCGGCCACGGCGGCTCTGGCGGCACTGCCCGAGTTGGCACGGGCCGGTGGGCGGACGCGCCCGCCGCGCGGCCCGGCGCGGGGGGCACTGGCGCGTGAGATCGAGGCCCTGGCGCGCCAGGGCGGGCGGTTCCTCTTTCTCGGCACGCCAGACTACCCGCCGCTGCTCGCCCTGCTGGAAGACGCCCCACCAGCGCTGGCCGTGCTCGGCGGCGCCGGGCTCGACGGCCCACCATTGTTCGAGCGCCCGGCGGTGGCGCTGGTCGGCGCGCGCAACGCCTCCCTCAACGGTCGCCAGATCGCCGCCGAGCTGGCCGAGGCCCTGGCGCGCGCCGGCCTCGTCGTGGTCTCGGGGCTGGCGCGCGGCATCGACGCGGCGGCGCATGACGGCGCCTTGCGGGCGGGAAACACCATCGCCGCGGTCGCCGGCGGGCTCGATCATCCCTATCCGCCCGAACACGCTGGCCTCCAGGCGCGCATCGCCGCCGGTGGCGCGGTGGTGGCCGAGGCGCCGCTTGGCACAGCGCCGCAGGCCCGCCATTTTCCCCGCCGCAACCGCATCATCGCCGGGTTGGCTCAGGGCGTGGTGGTGATCGAGGCGGCGCCGCGGTCGGGCAGCCTGATCACCGCGCGCCTCGCCGCCGAGACCGGGCGGGAGTTGTTCGCGGTACCTGGCTCGCCGCGCGACCCGCGCTGCCGCGGCAGCAACGACCTGATCCGCCAGGGGGCGCATCTCACCGAGACGCTAGCCGACATCCTCGATAACCTGCCTGACCATCCGCTGCGCGAGGGCTTGGCGCGCGATCCGCTTTTCGCCGCCAGGGCGCCGGAGATCCGCGCGCCGCAAAGCGTCTGGGAAGAGCCGCCAGAGGGGGCACCAGAGGGGGCGCCAGCGCTTGCCGCCGGGCGGGAGGCGGTGCGCGCGCTGCTCGGCCCCGCGCCGATCGCGGTTGACGAGCTGGTTCGACATTGCCAGTTGTCAGCCTCCGCCGTGTTGGCGCTGCTGCTGGAGCTGGAACTTGCCGGTCAGGTGGAAACCCTGCCGGGCAACCGTGTCGCGTTAATCGCCGGGCCGGGGGCGCCGTGATCCCCCGGAGCGCCGGCTGAACCCTTCCTGAGCGGAAACCGCATGTCCGACGTTGTCGTTGTCGAATCCCCCGCCAAGGCCAAGACGATCAACAAATATCTTGGCGGCGGCTATACCGTGCTCGCGAGCTTCGGCCATGTCCGCGATCTCCCGCCCAAGGACGGCAGCGTCCGCCCCGAGCAGGATTTCGCCATGGACTGGGAGGCCGACGCGCGCGGCGAGAAGCAGGTCGCGGCGATCGCCCAGGCGCTCAAGGGCGCGCGGCGTCTCTATCTCGCGACCGACCCCGACCGCGAGGGCGAGGCGATTTCCTGGCATGTGCGCGCCATGCTGGAGGCGCGGCATGTACTCAAGGGGGTCGAGGTCCACCGCATCACCTTCAACGAGATCACCAAAACCGCGATCAAGGCGGCGATCGCCCATCCGCGCGATCTCGACAACGCGCTGATCGAGGCCTACCTCGCGCGCCGCGCCCTCGACTATCTCGTGGGCTTCACCCTCTCGCCGGTGCTGTGGCGCAAATTGCCGGGCAGCCGCAGCGCGGGCCGAGTGCAATCAGTGGCGCTGCGCCTGATCTGCGAGCGCGAGGCCGAGATCGAGGCTTTCCGCGCGCGGGAATACTGGACGGTGGAAGCCGATTTCCTCACCCCGCGCGACGCCCTCTTCACCGCCCGTCTCACCCATCTCGACGGCAAGAAACTCGACCCCTTCGACCTTGCCGACGAAGCCTCGGCGCTCCAGGCCAAGGCCGCGGTGGAGGCGGGGCGTTTTGTCGTCGGCAGCGTCGAGCGCAAGCGCGTCCGCCGCCACCCGCCGCCGCCCTTCACAACCTCCACGGTGCAGCAGGAAGCCTCGCGCAAGCTCGGCTTTGGCGCCCAACAGACCATGCGCCTCGCCCAGCAGCTCTACGAGGGGGTCGATATCGGCGGCGAGACCGTCGGGCTGATCACCTATATGCGCACCGACGGCGTGCAGATGGCGCGGGAAGCGGTGGCGGCGATCCGCGATCACGTCAAATCCGCCTTCGGCGCCGCTTATCTCCCCGGCGCGCCGCGGGAATACCAGAGCCGGGCGAAAAACGCCCAGGAAGCGCACGAAGCGATCCGGCCGACCGATGTCGCGCTCACCCCCGAACGCGCCGCCCCGCATCTCAGCGCGGAGCAGCGCCGGCTCTATGAGCTGGTCTGGAAGCGCGCGGTCGCCTCGCAGATGCAATCGGCGGAACTCGACCAGGTGAGCGTCGAGGTGGTCTCGGGCGGCACCAAGCTGCGCGCCACCGGCTCGACGCTGGCTTTTGACGGCTTCCTGAAACTCTATCGCGAGGATCAGGATGACGCCGCCGAGGAGGAAGAGGGCCGCATCCTGCCGCCGATGGCGACGGCGGACCCCTTGCGCATGGCCGGGGTGAGCGCCGAGGCGCGCCCCGCGGTGCGCGCCGATCAGCACTTCACCCAGCCGCCGCCGCGCTATTCCGAGGCCTCGCTGGTCAAGAAGATGGAGGAACTCGGCATCGGCCGGCCCTCGACCTACGCCTCCATCCTCTCGGTGCTGCAGGAGCGCAACTATGTGCGCCTGGAAAAACGCCGTTTCATTCCCGAGGATCGCGGCCGCCTGGTCACCGCCTTCCTGGTGAGTTTTTTCAACCGCTATGTCGATACCGGTTTCACCGCCGCCCTTGAGGAACAGCTCGACGATGTCTCGGGCGGCCGCATCGATTGGCGGGCGGTGATGCGCGCCTTCTGGGAGGCTTTTTCCAATTCCGTCGAGCAGACCAGGGATCTGAAAATCTCGGACGTGATCGAGGCGCTCGATCGCGAGCTTGGACCGCATTTCTTCCCCGCCAAGCCCGACGGCAGCGACCCCCGCGCTTGTCCAGCGTGTGGCAATGGCAGGCTCGGCCTGCGGCTCGGCCGGTTCGGCAGCTTCATCGGCTGCTCGAACTATCCCGCCTGCCAATATACCCGCAAGCTCGCCATCGAAAGCGGCGAGGGCGAGGGCGAGACGCTGCGCGAGGGCCTGCGCCTGCTCGGCCAGCACCCCGAAACCGGCGAGGACATCACCGTCCGCCGTGGCCCCTACGGGCTCTATGTCCAGCAAGGCGAGCCGGTCGAGGACGCCAAGGGCAAAAAGCGAGTTCGCCGCGCCTCGCTGCCGCGCGGCATGGATGGCGAGCAGATCACCCTTGAGCAGGCGCTCGGTCTCCTCTCGCTGCCGCGCCGCATCGGGCTGCACCCCGAAACCGGCGAGCCGATCGAGGCGGGGCTTGGCCGGTTCGGGCCCTATGTGCGCATGGGCGGCGTGTTCGCCTCGCTCGACGCCGATGACGACGTGCTCGCCGTCGGCCTCAACCGCGCGGTTGATGTCCTGGCCAAGAAGCTCGCCAGCGTGCGCGGCCTCGGCGCCCATCCCAAGGATCAGCTTCCGGTGCTGGTGCGCAAGGGCCGCTTCGGCCCCTATGTCCAGCACGGCCAATCGGTCGCCAATCTGCCGCGCGGGATGGACATGGAGGCGATCACGCTGGCCGAGGCGGTGGCGCTGCTCGCCGAGAAGGGCAAGACGCTGCGCCCGCGCGGCAAGGCCAAATCCCCCCGCGCCGCCGCGCCCGCGGGCGAGAAGGCAGCGGCAAAGAAGGCGGCGCCGAAGCCCGCCAAGCGCGTGGCCAAGAATGCAGGCGCAAAGAAGATGGGGGCGAAGAAAGCCGCGCCAAAAAGTAAAACCGCCTCGCCCGCTCCCCCGGCGCGGCGCAAGGCTGCTTCCTGATCGTGGCCGGTGGAGGGGAAAAAGGTCTGCCGAGCCACGTCGAATTGCGCCGTTTCATCGCCGCGGCGCCGCGCCGTGTCGGCAAGCGCGAGATCAGCCGCGCCTTCGGCCTCGGCCCCGAGCATCGCGGCGCACTCCGCGCGTTGCTGCGTGAATTGGCCGAGGAGGGTGTGGTGGCGCCGGCCGGCGCCAGGCGGTTCGCCGCCAGCCAGCGCCTGCCCGAGACCATGATGGTCGAGGTCACCGGGCTCGACCGCGAGGGCGAGGCGCTGGCCCGGCCGCTCGATTGGCGGGGCGAGGGCCCGCCGCCCGCCATCCTGATGGAACCCGAGCCACGTGGCCGCGCGGCGCTCGCGCTCGGCGCGCGGGTGCTGGCGCGGCTTCGCCCGATCGGCAATGGGCGCTACAAGGGCCGCACCCTGAAGCGGCTCGACGACCGGGTGGGGCGCATCCTCGGCGTCTTCCGCGCCGCTGTCGCCGATGCCCCCCGCCACCCCGATGCCGGGCGCATCGTGCCGGCCGATCGCCGGGCGCGCGCCGAATGGCGGGTGCCGCCGGGCGAGGCGGGCGGGGCCGAGCCCGGCGAGATCGTCGAGGCGGTGCCGCTGCCCTCCGCCGGCTGGGGGCTCAAGCCGGCGCGCGTCATCGCCCGCCTCGGGCGGGAGGGCGAGGCGCGTTCGGTGAGCCGGCTTGTCCTCGCGCTGCACGACATTCCGCTCGATTTCTCCGCCGACGCGCTGGCCGAGGCGGCCGGCGCTCGCGCCACGGGGCTTTCTGGGCGGGAGGATCTGCGCGCCCTGCCGCTGGTCACCATCGACGGGGCGGACGCGCGGGATTTCGACGATGCCGTCCATGCCGAAGCGACGGCTGATGGGTTTCGGCTGATCGTCGCCATCGCCGATGTCGCGCACTATGTCCGCCCCGGCGCGGCGCTGGATCGTGACGCACGGCTGCGCGGCAACAGCGTCTATTTCCCCGACCGCGTGGTGCCGATGCTGCCCGAGGCGCTTTCCAATGGTTGGTGCAGCCTTCGCCCCGGCGAGGAGCGCGGCTGCCTGTTCGTCGAGATGCGCATCGATGGCGCGGGGCGCAAACACACCCATCGCTTCGGCCGTGGTCTGATGAAAAGTGCCGCCCGCCTCACCTATGAGGAGGTGCAGGCGGCGCACGAAGCCGGGGCGATGGCAGCGCTGCTCGACCCGCTCCATGGCGCCTTTCACGCCCTGCTGGCGGCGCGGCGGGCGCGCGGCACGCTCGATCTCGATCTCCCCGAGCAGCAGGTGGAACTCGACGCCACAGGCAAAATCCGCGCCATCCGCCCGCGCCCGCGCCTCGACAGCCACCGGCTGATCGAGGAGTTCATGGTGCTCGCCAATGTCGCCGCCGCCGAGGAGCTGGAGACCCGCCATGCCCCTTGCGTCTATCGCGTCCATGCCCCGCCATCGCCGGAAAAACTCGCCACTCTCCGCGAGCTGCTGGCGAGCTTCGATATTTCGCTGCCGCCGGGGGATCGGCTGCATCCGCGCGATCTCGACGCCGTGCTGCGCCGTGTTGCCGGCCGCACCGAGGCGCCGCTGGTCAATGAAATGATCCTGCGCAGCCAGTCCCAGGCGGCCTATAGCCCCGACAATATCGGCCATTTTGGCTTAGGTCTCGCGCGCTACGCGCATTTCACCAGCCCGATCCGCCGCTATGCCGACCTCCTGATCCATCGCGCGCTGATTGCGGCCTGCCGGCTCGGCCCCGGTGGGCTCGGGGGCGCGGACGGGCTGGAAGAGACCGCGGCGCACATTACCCTGACCGAGCGCCGCGCGGCGAGCGCCGAGCGCGCCGCGATCGAGCGCTATCTCGCGGCTTTCCTTGCCGAGCGGGTGGGAGAAAATTTCGCCGCGCGCATTTCCGGCGTGACGCGGGCGGTGATTTTCGTCACACTACCGACAATTGGCGCGAGTGGAATCGTGCCGCTCTCTTCCTTGCCCGATGATGAGTGGATGTTCGATCAGGATCAGCAAATGCTTTCCGGGCGGCGGAGCCGTGTGAGCTATCGCCTGGCGCAGACCGTCGAGGTGCGCCTGATGGAGGCTAATCCGCTCACCGGCGGGCTGGTCTTTCACCTTTTCCAACCTGCGCCACCGCGGCCTGGCCCGGCGCGTGGCCGGCGGAGCACCAAGCTCCACCGCCCGTGAGACACGCCGGTTTTTTCCTGTTCGCGCTGCTGCTCACGGCCCCCTTCGCGGGGGCGGCCGAAACTCTCGATTTTCCCACGCCCCTGGTGGCTCAGGTGTTTGCCACCGCCTATGGCTTCATGGCGCCGCGCACGCTGGAGGCGATCCCGATCCCGCGCCTGGCACTCTGGGCGCTGCGCGGTCTGGCGGTGATGGACCCGGCGCTGATGCCCGAACGCCAGGCCGACCAGGTGGTGCTGCGTGGCGCCGATCGCGAGCTGCTGCGCCGTCCCGCCCCGGGGCCGGATGACGCCGACGGCTGGGGCATGGTCACGGCGGAGTTCGCGGCGGCGGGCTGGGGGGCCTCGGCCACGGTGCGGCGGGCCGGGCCGCAAGGCGTCATTCGTGGCCTGTTCGATGAATTGTTCAATCACCTCGATCCCTATTCCCGCTATGCCGCGCCGGGCGAGACCGAGATCGACCGCCAGGGACGCCGCGCCGATGGCGGCGTCGGGCTGATCCTCGGCCAGCGCGGGGCGCGGGTGGTCATTGATGCGGTGCAACCCGACAGCCCCGCCGCCGCCGCCGGGCTGCGTCCGGGCGAGACGCTCCTCGCCATCGATCGCACCCCGCTCGGGATGGCCGATGCGGTGAGCACCGCGGCGTTGCTTGCGGGGCCACCCGCGACCCATGTCCGGCTCGAACTGCGCGGCCATGACGGGCGGCGGCTGCGGGTCGATCTGCTACGCGGGCTGGTGCCGCCACAGAGCGTGTTCGCAAGCCCCCTCGACGGTCTCCTGATCCTGCGTCTCACCGGGTTCCAGCGTGGCACCGGCCAGCAATTCGACGCCGCGCTCAAGGCAGCCTTCGCCCGCCATGTCCCGCCGCGCGGGCTGGTGCTCGATCTGCGCGGCAATCGCGGCGGTTTGCTACAACAGGCGGTCGCGGTGGTGGGCGGCCTGCTCGGCAGCGGTCTCGTCGCCATCACGGCCGGGCGCGACCCCTAGGCCAACCGGGTGCTCCAGGCCGACGCCGAGGCGCGCGCCGACGACCTCCCTGTGGTGGTGCTGGTCGATGGCCGCTCGGCGAGCGCTGCCGAAATCACCGCCGCCGCCCTCGCCGATAACCGCCGCGCCGTGGTAATCGGCAGCGCGACCCTCGGCAAGGGGCTGATCCAGACGGTGACGCCGCTGCCCGATGGCGGCGAGCTGTTTGTCACCTGGAGCCGTGTGCTCGCCCCGCTCGGCTGGCCGATCCAGGATCTCGGCGTGCTGCCGCAGATCTGCACCAGTCTCGGCGCCGACACCTTGCAGCAGGAATTGGAGACGCTGGCAAAGGGCGACCGGCCGCTGGCCGCGGCGCTGGCGCGGCACCGCACGGCGCGGCCACCGCTGCCCGCGGCCATGGTGCTCGAAATCCGCGACGCCTGCCCGGCCGCGATCGGCACCGATCTCGATCTGCAAGGAGCACGCTTCCTGATCGACCACCCGGACAGCTACGCCAACGCCCTCCTGCCGCCGCAGTTTCTCCCCGCCGCGCCGTGAGGCAAGATAAGGCCAGGGACAGAAGTCCCTGGACCCTTTCACGTAGAGGGTTGGGGGTCTGGGGACTCAGGCCCCAGCGGGTCGAGGGCAGAGCCCTCGCCTTACCGCGACTGCGGCGCGGCGGCGGTCTCGCGGCGGGTGCGGGCGCGGAGGATACGGCGTTTCAGGGTGCGTGCCTCGGGCGACAGCTTGCGCGTCGGGGCGGTGAGCAGGAAGGCATCGAGGCCGCCATTATGCTCGATGCTGCGCAGCGCCCGCGTCGTCACCCGGAGCGCCGTGGGCATGCCGAGAATGTCGGAAAGCAGCGAGGCCTCCTGTAGGTTGGGCAGGAAGCGGCGGCGGGTTTTGTTATTGGCGTGGCTGACGTTATTGCCCGTCATGATGGTCTTGCCGGTGATCTGGCAGCGGCGGGACATCGATCTCTTCCTTAAGCTTGTCGGGCGCCGAAGCGGCGTATCCGGAAAATGGGCGCGGGGGGCTTATGGCCAAAGCGTGGCGCAGCGTCAATGGGCCATGGAAAATTGCCTTGCCGGTGGCAAATCCCTCATGATGGCCTGGCACGCGCGCCCTGCGGCGCGCCATCCGAGGAGCGGGTATGAGCGACGCTGCGGTTCATCGCGGGGACTACCGCCCGCCGGCTTTCCTGGTCGATGAGGTTGATCTGCTCTTCCGGCTGGAGCCCGACGCCACCCTGGTGACGGCGCAGCTGAGATTGCGGCGCAATCCGGCGGGCGAGGCCGCTCTGCCGCTCCGCCTCGATGGCGAGGCGATCGAACTCGTGGCCTTGCGGCTTGACGGCGCGCCGCTCGATCCGGCGCGCTATCGGGTGGATGCCACTGGCCTCACCCTGTTCGATCCGCCGGCGGCGTTCGCCCTCGAAATCGTCACCCGGCTCGACCCGGCGGCCAATACCGCGCTTTCGGGTCTTTATGTCTCGGGCGGCAATTTCTATACGCAGTGCGAAGCCGAGGGGTTTCGCCGCATCACCTTCTTCCCTGACCGCCCCGATGTCATGGCGCGCTACACCACCACCCTGCTCGCCGATCGCGCGCGCTTCCCGGTGCTGCTCTCGAACGGCAACTGCGTCGATCAGGGCGCGGCCGAGGGCGGGCGGCACTGGGTCAAGTGGCACGACCCGCACCCCAAACCCTGCTATCTCTTCGCCGTGGTGGCTGGCGACCTGGTTGCCGTGCGTGATCATTTCGTCACGTGTTCCGGCCGCCGGGTGGCGCTCGCGATCTGGGTGCGGCGCGGCGATGAAGACAAATGCGGCCATGCCATGCATTGCCTCAAGACCGCGATGGCCTGGGATGAGCGCGTCTTCGGGCGCGAATATGATCTCGACGTGTTCAACATCGCCGCGGTGTCGGATTTCAACATGGGGGCAATGGAGAACAAGGGGCTCAATATTTTCAACACGCGCTATGTGCTGGCGCGGCCCGATACCGCAAGCGATACCGACTATCGCGGTATCGAAACGGTGATTTCGCATGAATATTTCCATAACTGGACCGGCAACCGCATCACCTGCCGCGACTGGTTCCAGCTTTCGCTCAAGGAGGGCCTGACGGTCTTCCGCGACCAGGAATTCTCCGCCGATCAGGGCTCGCGCGCGGTGCAGCGGATTGCCGATGTCCGCCGCCTGCGCGCGGCGCAATTTTCCGAGGATGCCGGCCCGCTCGCCCATCCGGTGCGCCCCGACTCCTATCAGAAGATCGATAATTTCTACACCGCGACGGTCTATCAGAAGGGCGCCGAACTGGTGCGGATGATCCACACCCGGCTCGGCGCCGCCGGCTTCCGCGCCGGGATGGACCGCTATTTCGCGCAATGCGACAACCAGGCGGTGACGATCGAGGATTTTCTCGAAGCAATCGGCGCAGGCGCGGGGGTCGATCTCACGCCATTCCTGAAGTGGTATGAAGAGGCCGGCACGCCCGAGATCACCGCCGAGGAAAGCTATGACGCGGCGTCCCGGAGCTTCACGCTGCGGCTCCGCCAGTACATCCCGCCGACGCCGGGGCAGGCCGAAAAAGCGCCGCTGCCGATCCCGATCCGCTGTGGCCTGCTCGACGCCGAAACCGGGCAGCCTTTGGCGCTTTGCCTTGCCGGCGAGGCGGCGAGCCTGGAGCGCGTTCTGCTGCTCGACGAGGCCGAGCAGGAATGGCGCTTCACCGGGCTGGCGCGCCGGCCGGTGCCGGCGCTGCTGCGCGGGTTTTCGGCGCCGGTGAAGCTGCGCGGGCAGGATCGCGCGCGGCTGCGCTTCCTCGCGACCCACGATCCCGACCCCTTCCTGCGCTGGGACTGCCTGCAGCGTGACGCGACCGAAACCCTGCTGGAAGCCGCCGCCGCCTGGCGCTCGGGCAGCAATCTCGGCCTCGATGCGGGGCTGATCGCGGCCTTCGCGGCGCAGCTCGAACAGGCCGAGGCCGATCCCGCCTTCGCCGCCGAAGCCTTGACCTTGCCCTCCGAGACGCAGCTCGGCGGGGAAATGGCGGAGATCGATGTCGAGGCGCTGCACGCCGCGCGCGAGGCGGCGCGCGTCGCGATCGGCCGGGCGCTCGCGGTGCCGCTGGCGGCGACCTATGAGCGCTTGCGGGCGACGGCGACGGCGGCGCTCGATGGCCACGCGATGGGCCAGCGGGCGCTCAAGAATGTCTGTCTCTCCTACCTCGTGGCCGCCGAGGGCGACCGCGCGATCGGGCGCGCCATGACGCAGTTTGACACCGCCCCCACCATGACCGACCGCCTCGCCGCCCTCACCTTGCTCGCCACGACCGAGACCGCCGCGCGGGAGGCGGCGCTGGCGCGGTTTTACGAGACATGGCGTGGCGATGATCTGGTGCTCGACAAATGGTTCGCGATCCAGGCCGGGGTTGCCGCCGCCACCACGCTGGGGCGCGTCCAGGCGCTCGCCCGTCATGCCGATTTCACGCTCCGCAATCCCAACCGGGTGCGCGCGCTCATCGGCACTTTTTCGCAGGCCAATCCGCTGGCCTTCCACGACCCATCAGGGGCGGGTTACGAGCTTTTGGCCAGGACCGTGATCGCGCTGGACGCCGCCAATCCGCAGCTCGCCTCCCGTCTCGTCACCGCGTTCGGGCTGTGGCGGCGTTTTCCCGAGGCGCGGCGGGGGATGATGCAGGAAACCCTCGCCACGCTCGCGCGTCACCCCGGTCTCAGCGCGAATACCGGGGAGATGGTAAGGAAAATGTTCACGGCGGCGGGCTAGCCGGGCGTCCGTAAACAATCCTTAGGTATTTTTCGATAGTTCGATTTTACCCCGGTTTCAGGCGATCGTGCCGCGGGGACAAGTGATGCGATGGCGAGTGGAATGCGCATGGACTGGCTTGCTCTCCGGCGATCTGGCAGCAGCGTTGTCATTTATGGCCTGATCGTCTGGGCCGTTCTGGCACTGTCCGCGGAGCAGGTGGGGTCCTCGGGATGGGCGGGGTTTGCGTCGCATGGCGGCTCGCCTCTCGCCATGATCTGGCCGGCCGGGGGTTTTTTGCTGGCGCGCCTGCTCAACGTGCAGCGGCGCGAGGCGGTGCTCACCCTGATCGCCACGAGCCTGGTGAAATGGGGTCTCCATCGAGCCTATGGGCTGGATTGGCTCGGGGCTTTCGTCATTTCCGGGCTCGCCGCAGCCGAAATCGGCCTCGCCGCCGTCCTGCTGCGGCTGCGCCTGCGCATCCGACCCGACCCGACGCGGCCCGGCGCCCTGGCCCTTGTGCTTACCGCAAGCCTGATCGCGGCCGGTTTCAGCGCCCTCTTCGCCGCCGAATTTCTCTATTTTCTCAAGGATGTGTCGTTCCGCGCGCTGCTCCTTGACTGGTTTGCCTCCGGCATGATGGGCTTCGTGGTCGTCACCCCGGCGGTGCTGGCCTTCTGCCGCTCGGAATCAGGGGAGCGGAAGCTTCTTGCCGCCCGCAATCTGCTGGTGTTCCTGCCGCCGGCTTTCACCCTGTTCCTGCTGCTTGCCAACCCGACGATGAGCGGATTGCTGTTCCTGATTTTCCCGCCCCTGCTGCTGATCGCCAACCTGCTGGATTTCAACGCCACGGCGCTCTCGCTCATTCTCACCATCACCGTGATTTGCGGGGTGAGTTTTTCCGGGCATGGCCCGCTCGAACACCAGGTGGCGGCGGGCCTGCTCTCGCGTCATGTCGAATTCCATCTGCTGCAACTCTTTCTTCTGGCGCTTGCCGTGACCGTCTATTTCCGCGCCGCCAATCAGGCGCAGATGGTCCGGCTGCGGGGGCTGCTGGCCGAGCGGGTGCGGCGTTTCCGCGACAGCGAGCGGCGCTATCGGGCGCTCGCCGAAAATTCGCGCGACATCATCTTTCGCATCAGCCCAGACGGGCGGCGGCTCTATGTCTCGCCGGCGGTGACCGAGATGCTCGGTTGGTCGGTCGGCGAACAGCTCGGCCAGGATTGGCGCCGCGACGTCCACCCCGCGGACTGGCCCGCGGTCCGCGTCGCCCTGAAACTGCTCCAGGCCGGCAATGACCATACCGTCTTCACCTATCGCCGCCGGCGCAAGGATGGCAGCTATCTCTGGGTCGAGACCCGGGTGCGGGCGGTGCGCGAGCGCGCCGGCGGGCGGGCGGTGGAGTTTGTCGCGACCACCCGCGACGTCTCGGTCCAGAAAGAGGCGGAGGAAAAACTCAACGCCGCCAATGCCGAGCTTGCCGCCCTCGCCGCGACCGATGGCCTGACCGGCATTCCCAATCGCCGCGCCTTCGATGCCACAATCGAGACCGAGTGGCGGCGCGCCCAGCGCGAGGGAACACCGCTCGCTTTGCTCATGATCGATGTCGATCATTTCAAGATCTTCAACGATTTCTACGGCCATCTCCAGGGCGATGAGTGTCTCAAGCGGCTCGCCACGACCATCCGCGCGGCGATGCATCGCGGTGGCGATTTCGCCGCCCGCTTCGGTGGCGAGGAATTCACCGTGCTGCTGCCCGCGACCTCGGCCGCGGGCGCGCTGGAGGTAGCGGAACGCATCCACGACGCGGTGCGCGATCTTGGAATAACGCATGAACTGGTGGCGGCCGGGCAGGTGACGCTCAGCATCGGCGTCGCCATCCAGGCGCAACGCCGCTACGGAGATGTCGCGACCTTGCTCGCCGGTGCCGACTCGGCGCTTTACGCCGCCAAGCGACGGGGACGCAATTGCACCTTCATCGTCTCCGGACCGGGAACGGTCGCGGTGGCGGCCGAACTGCCGGGCATGGCCCTCGGTCAGAGCACGGCGAACACCCGATAGACCGGCCCGCTCGGCGGGCGGCGGCCGATGCCGATGGCGAGCAGATCATTGAGCCATGAATAGCGCGCTGCCCCGGTCTCGAAGGTGAGGGCGGTACGGAAATAATAGGCCGCCGGATCGACCTCCGCGCCCGCGGCAAGCCGCGCCATGACCTCTGCGGGGCCGCTGCGCAGGCCGCGATACTGGGCATAGATCGCCGCGCCATCGTCGGTCTCGAGCACGATCCGCACATCGAGCCGGGTGCGCCCTCCCATGTACCCCTGGGAGGGCTCGATGAGCAGCGCGTCCTCGCCGATCGGCAACACCTTGCCGTTGAGACGCGGGCCGGAAAACACCCCGCCTAGGATCGGCACCACGCGCCGCTCGCCCCCGGTGACCGCGCCGATCACCGCCGGCGCGCCGACCGCGAGCGCGATCTCGAACAGATATTCCGTAGCGATTTTATCCACGCTTGCCTCCCGTTGGCCCGAAAGGCAGATTGAACCGCCCGCCCCCTCGCCGCAAGCCGGCGAGGGGGTTACGGGCCAGCAAAACCGCGCTAGCCTGGGGTTGGGAGGGGCGATGATGGATTTCGATCTTTCTGAAGACCAGCGGGCGTTTCAGGAAACCGCGCGGCAGTTCGCGAGCGCGCAACTCGCGCCCCACGCGGCGCGCTGGGACGAGGAGCGGATTTTTCCCCGCGAGGCGCTGCGCGAGGCGGCCCAACTCGGCTTCGCCGGCATCTATACGCGCGAGGCGATGGGCGGCAGCGGGCTCGGCCGGCTCGACGCCGCGCTGATTTTCGAGGAACTGGCGCACGCCGATCCCTCGACCGCGGCGTTCCTCTCAATCCACAACATGGTCGCCTGGATGATCGATCGCTTCGGCGATGGCCCCCAGCAGGCGCGCTTCCTGCCTGCCATGATGCGCATGGACACCATCGCGAGCTATTGCCTGACCGAGCCCGGCGCGGGGTCGGATGCCGCGAGCCTCGCCACGCGGGCCCGGCGCGAGGGCGATCACTATGTCCTCGACGGCACCAAGGCGTTCATTTCCGGCGGCGGCGCGAGCGATCTCTACGCGGTGATGGCGCGCACCGGGGTGGCCGGGCCGCGTGGCATCTCCTGCCTCCTGGTGGAAAAGGGCACGCCGGGGCTTTCCTTTGGCAGACCTGAGAAAAAACTCGGCTGGAACAGCCAGCCGACGACGCTGGTGCGGTTCGAGAACTGCCTCGTGCCGGTGGCCAACCGGCTCGGCGCCGAGGGCGAGGGGTTTCGCTTCGCCATGGCCGGGCTCGATGGCGGACGGGTGAATATCGCCGCCTGCTCGCTCGGCGGCGCGCGCGCCTGCCTCGAGGCGGCGCTGGCCTATGTCAAGGAACGCCGCCAGTTCGGCAAGCGGCTCGCCGATTTCCAGGCGCTGCAATTCCGTCTCGCCGACATGGCGACCGAGCTGGAGGCATCGCGGCTGCTGGTGCATCGCGCCGCTGTGGCGCTCGACCGGGGGGCCAGTGACGCGAGCCCGCGCGCCGCCATGGCCAAGCGCTTCGCCACAGACACCTGTTACCGCATCGTCGATGAAGCGCTGCAGCTACATGGCGGCTATGGCTATATCAAGGACTATGCGATCGAGCGCTATCTGCGTGATCTCCGCGTGCATCGCATCCTCGAAGGCACCAACGAAATCATGCGCGTGATCATCGCGCGGGCGCTGCTGGAAGCGTAGGGGGAGTGCGACAATGACGGAGATCGCGTTCATCGGGCTCGGCAACATGGGCGGGCCGATGGCGGAAAATCTGCTCAAGGCGGGCCATCACGTGACCGGCTTCGACATCGAGCCGGGGGCATGCGCGCGGCATCGCGCGGCGGGCGGCAGCCTGGCCGAAAGCGCCGCCAGCGCGGCGGCGGCGGCGGAAATCGTGATCAGCATGCTGCCCGCCGGCAGCCATGTACGCGATCTCTATCTCGGCACGGGCGGGGTGATCGCCGCGACGCGCGGGCGCGACGTGCTGCTCATCGATGGCTCGACGATCGATGTCGCAACGGCGCGCGCTGTCGCCGCGGCGGCGCGGGAGGCCGGGCTCGCGATGCTCGACGCGCCGGTCTCGGGCGGTGTCGGCGGCGCGGTCGCCGGGACGCTCACCTTCATGGTGGGCGGCGAGGATGCGGCGTTCGCTCGTGCCCGACCGATCCTCGCCGCGATGGGCCGCAACATCGTCCATGCCGGCGCGGCCGGAGCGGGACAGGCGGCGAAGATCTGCAACAACATGATCCTCGGCGTCTCGATGCTCGCGGTCTGCGAGGCCTTCGTGCTCGCCGATCGTCTGGGGCTTGCGCGCGAAAAACTCTTCGAGGTGAGTTCGACCGCCTCGGGCCAGTGCTGGTCGCTCACCTCCTATTGCCCGGTGCCCGGCCCGGTGCCGGGCGCGCCCTCGAACCGTGACTACGCGCCGGGTTTTGCCACCGCGCTGATGCTCAAGGATCTCCGGCTCGCGCAGATGGCCGCGGTGGACGCGGGCGCCAAAACCCCGCTCGGCGCCGCGGCCGCCGCGCTTTATGGCGAGATCAGCGAAGCCGGCCTCGCGCGCAAGGATTTTTCCGTGGCCTTCCGCTGGCTGAGCGATCAGAGCACCGCGGCGGCGGGGGATGAGCCGCGATGAGCACCGAAGCATTTCGCGCCGCCCGCGATTTCCTGCTCGCACACCGCCTCGACCATGATCGCGCCGCACGGGAATTCCGCTGGCCTGAGCTTGATAAATTCAATTGGGCGCTGGACTGGTTCGATTCACTCGCCGCCGGTCCGGCGGCCGATCAGCCAGCGCTGGTGATCGTCGGCGAGGGTGCGGCGCGTTTTACCTTCGCCGAGCTTGCCGCGCGCTCGAACCAGCTCGCCAATGGTCTCCGCGCGCAGGGCGTGCGCCGTGGTGATCGTATCCTGGTGATGCTCGGCAATGTCGCACCGCTCTGGGAGGTGATGCTCGCGGCGATGAAACTCGGCGCCGTCGTTGTCCCCGCGACGACGCTTCTGACGCCGGCCGATCTCGCCGATCGTTTCGCGCGCGGGCGGGTGCGGTTTCTCGTCACCGATGCCAGCGAGGCGGCGAAGTTCGAAGGGCTTGATCCGGCCGTCCGGCGCATCGGCGTTGGCCAGGCGCCCGCCGGCTGGATCGTCTATGAAACTCTCCTGGCTCAGTCAGCGGCGTTCACGCCTGACGCCGTGACCAAGGCGGATGATCCGCTGCTGCTCTATTTCACCTCGGGCACCACGGCGCGGCCGAAGCTGGTGCTGCACAGCCACCGCTCCTACCCCGTGGGCCATCTCTCGACGATGTACTGGCTTGGGCTGCAACCCGGTGATCTGCATCTCAATGTCTCCTCGCCGGGCTGGGCCAAGCACGCCTGGAGCTGCTTCTTCGCGCCGTGGAACGCGGGTGCCGCGGTCTTCATCTTCAACCAGCCGCGCTTCGATGCGCGCCGCCTGCTCGATGCCATCGTCGCGCATCAGGTGACGACGCTCTGCGCCCCGCCCACCGTCTGGCGCATGCTGATCCAGGAAGATCTCGGCACCTGGAAGACGCATCTGCGCGAGGTCACCGGCGCCGGCGAGCCGCTCAACCCGGAGGTGATCGAGCAGGTCGAACGCGCCTGGGGGCTCATCATCCGCGACGGCTACGGTCAGACCGAAACCACCGCGCAGATCGGCAATCCGCCGGGGCAGAAGGTGAAGCCCGGCTCGATGGGTCGGCCGCTGCCGGGCTATCGCATCGTACTGCTCGACGCGGAGGACAACGAGGCCGACGAGGGCGCGGTGTGCATCGCCCTCGACCCGCCGCCCGCCGGCCTGATGCGTGGGTATCAGGACGAGGGCGGCGAGATTGTCCCCGTGAGCGGGCATTATTATCGCACCGGCGATGTCGCCTCCCGCGACGCCGAGGGATATCTCACCTATGTCGGCCGCGCCGATGATATTTTTAAGGCGTCCGATTACCGCATCAGCCCGTTCGAGCTGGAAAGCGCGTTGATCGAGCACGCGGCGGTGATGGAAGCGGCCGTCGTGCCCGCGCCCGATCCGCTCCGGCTGGCGGTGCCGAAAGCCTATCTCGCGCTGGCCCCGGGGTTTTCTCCGGATCGCGCGACGGCGCTCGATATTTTCCGCCATATCCGCGCCCGGCTCGCGCCCTACAAGCGCATCCGGCGGATCGAATTCGCCGAGCTGCCGAAAACCATATCGGGCAAAATACGCCGCGTTGAGCTGCGCCGCGCCGAGGCCGCGGGCGCGGCCGCCCGGCCGGCTATGGAATATCGCGAAGAGGATTTTCCCGAACTGCGTTCCGGGGAATAGACGGGAGCAAGATGATGGCTGGGGTCAACGCGTTTCGCGGCTTGAATTTCGGTCTCGGCGAGCCGATCGAGATGTTGCGGGAACAAATCAAGCGATTCTGCGACGATGAGATTGCCCCGCGCGCCGCAGCGATCGACCGGGAGAATAATTTCCCGGCCGATCTCTGGCAAAAGTTCGGCGCCCTCGGGCTGCTCGGCATTACCGTCGCCGAGGAGGACGGGGGCGCCGGACAGGGCTATCTCGCGCATTGCGTGGTGATGGAGGAAATCAGCCGCGCCTCCGCATCCGTCGGGCTGTCCTATGGCGCGCATTCCAATCTCTGCGTCAATCAGATCCGCCGCAACGGCACGCCCGAACAGCGCCGCCGCTTTCTGCCCCGGTTGATTTCCGGCGAGCATGTCGGGGCGCTTGCGATGAGCGAACCCGGAGCCGGATCGGATGTCGTCGCGATGCGCCTGCGCGCCGAGCGGCGCGGCGATCGCTACGTGCTGAACGGCACCAAGATGTGGATCACCAACGGCCCCGATGCCGATGTTCTCGTGGTCTATGGCAAGACCGAACCCGATGCCGGGCCGCGCGGCATCACCGCTTTCATCGTTGAGCGCGGCATGGCGGGTTTTTCCTGCGCGCAAAAGCTCGACAAGCTCGGCATGCGCGGCTCGAACACCGGCGAGCTGGTTTTCAACGAATGCGAGGTACCGACGGAAAACCTGCTCGGCCGGGTGAACGAGGGCGTGCGCGTGCTGATGAGCGGGCTCGACTACGAACGCACGGTGCTGGCGGCGGGGCCCTTGGGCATCATGCAGGCCTGCATGGATGTGGTGCTGCCCTATGTCCACGAGCGCCGGCAATTCGGCCAACCGATCGGCGAATTTCAGCTCATGCAGGGCAAGATCGCGGATATGTACACGACGATGAATGCGACGCGGGCCTATGTCTATGCGGTTGCCAATGCCTGCGATCGCGGCGAGACGGCGCGCAAGGACGCCGCCGGGGCAATTTTGTTCGCCGCCGAAAAGGCCACCTGGATGGCGCTGGAAGCGATCCAGTGTCTTGGTGGCAATGGTTATATCAACGACTATCCGACCGGGCGGCTGCTACGCGATGCCAAACTCTATGAGATCGGCGCTGGCACCTCGGAAATCCGGCGCATGCTGATCGGGCGCGAAATCTTCAACGAGACTGCTTGAGCAATGCAACTTACGTCCGAGATAGACCTGCGCGGCGCTGAATTTCGTGAAAATCAGGCGGCGATGGCAGCCTTGCTCGCCGATCTCCGGGGCACGCTTGACCGCATCGCCGAGGGCGGCGGCAGTGCCGCGCGCGAGAAGCATCTCGCGCGCGGCAAGATGGTGGCGCGTGATCGGATACGCAATCTTCTTGATCCTGGCTCGCCATTTCTTGAACTCTCGCCGCTTGCCGCATACGGGATGTATGAAGGCGAAGTGCCGGCGGGCGGCATCGTTACCGGCATCGGCCGTATTAATGGGTGCCAATGCATGGTGATCGCCAACGACGCGACGGTGAAGGGCGGCTCTTATTATCCGATTACCGTCAAGAAGCACCTGCGCGCGCAGGAAATCGCCGCGACCAACCGTCTACCTTGTCTTTATCTCGTCGATTCGGGTGGCGCCAATCTGCCGAATCAGGATGAGGTGTTTCCTGATCGCGACCATTTCGGGCGGATTTTCTACAACCAGGCCAACATGTCGGCCGCCGGCATCGCGCAGATCGCCCTGGTGATGGGATCCTGCACGGCGGGCGGCGCCTATGTGCCGGCGATGTCGGATGAAACCATCATCGTGCGCGATCAAGGCACGATTTTTCTTGGCGGCCCGCCTTTGGTGAAGGCCGCGACCGGCGAAGTGGTGAGCGCCGAGGATCTTGGCGGTGGCGATCTCCATAGCCGTGTCTCGGGTGTCGCCGATCATCTCGCGGAGAACGATGCGCACGCGCTGGCCATCGCGCGCGAGGTCATGGCCCATCTCAACATCCGCAAAACGCCGGAACTGGCAATACGCGAGCCATCGCCGCCGGCTTACGATCCCGCCGAGCTATATGGTGTGATCCCGAAAGAGCCACGCCAGAGCTACGA
Source organism: Pseudomonadota bacterium (assembly GCA_021841985.1). Next base: position 23,908 of record JAKCCP010000112.1, read on the forward strand.
CGTGCGCGAGGTCATCGCCCGCCTCGTCGATCGCAGCGAATTCCACGAATTCAAGCGTCTCTATGGCGCGACCTTGGTGACCGGGTTTGCCCATCTTGCCGGCTATCCGATCGGTATCGTCGCCAATAACGGCATCCTGTTCTCGGAATCCGCGCTCAAGGGCGCGCATTTCATCGAGTTGTGCGCGCAACGCGGCATTCCGCTGGTGTTTTTGCAGAATATCACCGGGTTCATGGTCGGGCGGAAATACGAGGCGGGCGGCATCGCCAAGGATGGCGCGAAGCTGGTGACAGCGGTTGCGACGGCCAATGTGCCGAAATTCACCGTGATCATTGGCGGTAGTTTCGGGGCCGGCAATTATGGCATGTGCGGCCGCGCCTATGGCCCGCGTTTTCTCTATATGTGGCCGAATGCGCGGATCAGCGTCATGGGCGGCGAGCAAGCGGCGAGCGTGCTCGCGCAGGTGCGGCGCGATAACATCGAGGCTCGCGGTGCCGTTTGGACGAAAGCGGAAGAGGACGCCTTCAAGGCACCGATCCGCGCGCAATATGAGACCCAGGGCCATCCCTATTACGCCTCGGCGCGGCTCTGGGACGATGGCGTGATCGATCCGGCACAAACCCGGCAGGTCCTGGCGCTTTCCCTCTCGGCGGCGCTCAACGCGCCGATCGCGCCGACCCGCTTCGGCCTGTTCCGGATGTGACGCGCATGTTCAGCAAAATCCTGATTGCCAACCGTGGCGAAATCGCATGCCGGGTGATACGCACGGCGCGCCGTCTCGGCATTGCCACGGTCGCGGTTTTTTCCGAGGCCGATCGCGCCGCGCTGCATGTCGAAAGCGCCGATGAGGCCATCGAGATCGGCCCAGCGCCGGCGCGTAAAAGCTATCTCGATCCGGCCGCGATCATCGCCGCGGCGCGATCGAGCGGGGCCGAGGCGATCCATCCCGGCTATGGCTTTCTCTCGGAAAACGCCGAATTCGCCGAAAGCGTCGCCGCTTCCGGCCTGGTTTTCATCGGCCCGCCGGCCACCGCGATCCGCGCCATGGGGTCGAAATCGGCGGCCAAGACGCTGATGGCGGAATCCGGCGTGGCGCTGGTGCCGGGCTATCATGGCGCCCTGCAGGACGAGGCGACGCTGGCGGAGGCCGCTGCCCGCGTCGGCTATCCGGTGCTGATCAAGGCCTCGGCGGGGGGCGGTGGCAAAGGCATGCGCATCGTCGCGCGACCCGAGGATCTGGCGGTGGCGATGCAGGGGGCGAAGCGCGAGGCGCGCGCCGCGTTCGGCGATGATCATGTTTTGATCGAGAAATATCTCGAACGCCCGCGCCATGTCGAGGTGCAGGTGTTCGCCGATACGCACGGCAACTGCATCCATCTTTTCGAGCGGGACTGCTCGATCCAGCGCCGCCACCAGAAGATCATCGAGGAGGCGCCGGCGCCGGGGCTCGATCCTGGTTTGCGCGCGGCGATCGGGGAGGCCGCGATCCGCGCCGCGCGCGCCGTGGGCTACGTCGGCGCCGGCACGGTGGAGTTCATCGTCGCCAATGGCGCGTTTCACTTCATGGAAATGAACACGCGCCTGCAGGTCGAACACCCGGTGACGGAAATGATCACCGGGCTTGATCTCGTGGAATGGCAACTCCGCATCGCCGCCGGCGAACGGCTGCCGCTCGGCCAAGAGGACATCACACTGACCGGCCACGCCATCGAGGCGCGTATCTATGCCGAGGATCCGGCGCGCGATTTCCTCCCCGCGACCGGGCGCATCCTGCATCTTCACACCCCCGACCCCGGCCCGCATGTGCGGATCGATACTGGGGTGCGGGAGGGCGACCGGATCGGTATCGAATACGATCCGATGATCGCCAAGCTGATCGTCTGGGATCGCGACCGGGAGGCGGCGCGGCGACGGTTGGTTGGCGCGCTGGCGGCCTATGAGCTGGCCGGGGTGCGAACCAATCTGGCGCTGCTGCGGGCGATCGCCGGCCATCCCGGCTTTGCCGCCGCGGCGCCCGATACCGGCTTCATCGCCCGCCATCCCGAGCTGCTCGCCAGCCCGACCGGCGCCGCCCCGCCCGAGGCGCTCGCCGCTTGTGCCCTCGCGGTGCTACGCCAGCGCGAGGCGGTCGCGCGGGCGGCGGCCGAGGCCAGCGCCGATCCCGCCTCGCCCTGGGCGGCCGTGGATGGCTGGCGGCTGTTCGGCCGGGCGGCGCAGGAGGTTTTGCTGCGCGAGGGGGAAACCCTCCATGCCATCACGCTCCACGCGCCCGACGAGCCCGGCGCCGCCCCGACCGATTGGCGGATCACCCTGCCGGGGGGGATTTTTCCGGTCGCGGGATCATGGCGGGGGAATCGGCTCCGTCTGCGGCTCGCCGGGCATGAGCGCGCGCTCAGCGTCGTCGCGGATGGCGAAACGCTGATCGTGCTCGCCGCCGGGGCAGCGTACCGTTTTCGCCTCTTCGACCCCGGCGCCACGGTCGGGGCCGAGAGCGCCAGCGGCGGGCGGGTGCTGGCGCCGATTCCGGGCTATGTCGGCAGCGTTCTCGTGGCGCCCGGGGAACAGGTCGCGCGCGGTCAGCGGCTGATCGTGCTGGAGGCGATGAAGATGGAGATCACGCTCACCGCGCCGTTCGCGGGCGTGGTGGTCTCGGTCTCGGCCGAAAGCGGCGCGATGGTCGAGGAAGGACGCGAGCTGGCGGTGGTCCGTCCGCTCGCCTGAAACCCGCGCCCCTGAGAGTTTGAAAAAGAATGCCTTCTTGCTCGGAAATCGACGGAAAAACGCCAATGTTTCCAGAGGGCGTTTTTTTCCAAGTTCGGTTGATTTTCAGGCTCTGATCGGAATTACGGCCGAAGCGGTCGTTTCGAGGGTGGTTGAAACTCTCACGAAAACCTGATATCACGGGGCCGTGAAAAAGTTAAACCGGCGGGAACGCCTGGTACCACGCCGCCTTGGAGGCGAGCGAGGGAACGTGTGGCGCGGCAATCGTGAAGGCGGCAGTCAAATCGTGGGACAAGAAATTTTAGGCGGGGCGAAGACGGTTTTCTTGCAATCGCGCGGTGCGATCAGCAGGCGCCCGAGTGTTGCGCGGCGCCCGGCCGGGCCGGCGGCGGTCACGCTCGCCAAGGACGATTACGTCGTGCTCGCGGAATTCCGCTTCCTGCTGCGGAGCTTCCTCGAATTCAGCGAGCATGAGGCGCGCGGCAGCGGCCTGACGCCGCGCCAACATCAGGCGCTGCTCCAGATCAAGGGCTGGCCGGGGCGGGAGACGGTGAGCATTGGCGAGCTGGCGGCGCGCTTGCTGATCCGTCATCACAGCGCCGTCGAACTCGTCGATCGGCTTGAGGAGGCCGGTCTGGTCGAGCGGCTCGCCGACCGCGCCGATCGCCGGCGGGTGCTGTTGCGGCTGACCGAAAAGGCCGACGCGGAACTCGCCCGGCTCGCCGCGACCCATCTCCAGGAATTGCAGCGTCTGCGCCCGGCCTTGCTCGGTCTCCTGAAGCAATTCCCCTCGCCCATCGGCAACGCTCCCGCCCACAACGCAACGGCGCGGGGCGAACGGGCGATGCTGACACCCGAGATCATCGCGGCAAGCTGAACATCCGGCGGGCGGGGGATCAGGCGGCGGGGCTCGGCCTGGTCGCGTGGAAGCGCCGATAGTCGATATGCACCACATCCTCGCCGCGCCAGGTGAGAATATCCTCGAACTCATGGGCGATGAGAACATCCTCGCCCCGATAGACGTGGCGGGCATGCACGGTTGCCGAGGTGGTGGCGTCGATCCCGGTAATCACCGCGAGGATCATCAGGCCGGGCTCGCGCCACTGCGCCTCGCTGAAACCGAATAGCGGAGAGTTGGCGTCCACCGGATGCATCACCGTCCAGCTCAGGGCGAATTGCGGGTTGGTGTGGCGCAGGAGCGCGAGGTCGAAGATGCGGCGGATCCGGTGCCCCTCCGTGCTCTCGATGGAGCGCGCCAGGGTAAAATTCATGCGCGCCTCGACGATCTGGTTGGCGCGGATGTTGGCGGCGCGAAACATCAAGGTGGGGACGCCCTCGAACCGGCTCAGCACGAGATTGCGGCTGAACAGAACGCGCGCGCTCGGGCGGGTGAACTTGGCGATGATCAGGCCCGTCGCCAACGGCACGAAGAGGATGCCGAACAGCGCCTCGGTGGTGACGAGAATATGGGCGTAGAGGGTCTCGGGATGCATGACGCCATAGCCGATCGTCGCCATGGTCTCGACCGAGAAAAAGAACGCATCCGAAAGCACGCCGGGGCGGGTCGCAGCGACGCTGCCGGGCTGGAGCGTGTAGAGAAAAGCAAACACGAGATTGAGGCCGAGATAGAGCGCGATCACCAATGCGAAGAACACGCTCCACGGCTGCACGAGAAGAAAGTGATAGACGTCGCGCCAGGACTCGCGCGGCACGCCGACGCGCTCGACGCGGAGCGTATCGCGTGGCTTACGTCTTGGCGGCATCGCGCTCCACCGCGCGCGAGCCCGCCTCGCCGGGATCGAGGCCAAGTTCGGCAACCATCCGCTCGCGGATGATGAATTTCTGGATTTTTCCTGTGATCGTCATGGGAAAATCCTCGACGAAGCGGATATAGCGGGGGATTTTCTGATGCGCGATCTGGCCGCGGCAGAAGGCGCGGATTTCTTCCTCGGTCGCGCTTTCGCCCTCGTTCAGCCGGATCCACGCACAGAGTTCCTCGCCATACTTGGCATCCGGCACGCCGACCACCTGGGCGGCTTGCACTTTCGGATGGCGGTAGAGGAATTCCTCGATCTCGCGCGGATAGACATTTTCCCCGCCGCGGATCACGAGGTCCTTGATCCGCCCGACAATCGCGCAGTAGCCTTCCGCGTCGAGGGTCGCGAGATCGCCGGTATGCATCCAGCCCGCCGCATCGATCGCCTCGCGCGTCTTCTCGGCATCGTTCCAGTAGCCGAGCATCACCGAATAGCCCCGCGTGCAAAGCTCGCCCGGTACCCCGCGCGGGACGATATGGCCCTCGGTATTGATGATTTTTACTTCGAGATGCGGCTGGATGCGCCCAACGGTCGCGACCCGTTTCTCGATCGGGTCGTCGATCGCGCTCTGGAAACTCACGGGGCTGGTCTCTGTCATGCCATAGGCAATGGTGATGTCGCGCATGTGCATGCGCTCCATCACCCGGCGCATCACCGCGATCGGGCAGGGCGAGCCCGCCATGATGCCAGTGCGGAGCGAGGAAAGATCGAAGGCGGCGAAATCGGGATGATCGAGTTCGGCGATGAACATGGTAGGCACGCCATAGAGCGCGGTCGCGCGTTCCTCGGCCACGGTTTGCAGTACCGCGAGCGGATCGAAGCCCTCGCTCGGATAGATCACCGCGCTGCCATGGCTGAGGGCGGCGAGATTGGCCATCACCATACCGAAACAATGATAGAGCGGCACCGGAGCGCAGATCCGATCCTCGGGCGAGAGCCGGATCGCCTCGCCGACAAAGAAGCCGTTGTTGAGAATGTTGTGGTGGGTGAGTGTGGCGCCTTTGGGAAAACCGGTGGTGCCGGAAGTGAACTGGATGTTGATCGGATCGTCGAACTGAAGGGCAGGCGCGAGATCGGCAAGGCGCGCCACGCTCGCCCTGTCGGCGGCTTCGGCGATGGCGGCGAAGGGTAGAAAACCACGCTCGGGCGTCTCGCCGATGACGATCGCGCGTTCGAGCTGCGGCAGGCGTTCGCTCCGCACGATGCCTTCGGGATGGGCAAGCTCGGGCACCAGCGCGCGCAGCATCCCGGCGTAATCGCTTGATTTGAACGCGCGCGTCAGCACCACGGCCTTGCAGCCCGAGAGATTGAGCGCGTATTCAAGCTCGCTCACGCGATAGGCGGGATTGATGGTGACCAGGATGATCCCGGCCTTGGCGGCGGCGTATTGGGTGAGCAGCCATTCGGCGTTGTTCGGCGACCAGATGCCGAGACGGTCGCCGCGATCGAGCCCGAGCGCGAGCATGCCGGCAGCGATGGCGTCGGTGCGGGCGTGCAACTCGGCATAGGTGAGGCGGATCGCCTGCTGGCGGCTGATCAGTGCCGGGCGCGCGCCCCAGAGCCGCGCAGCCCGCGCCAGCGCCGCGCCGATGGTCTCGCCGAGCAGCGCCGTGGTGCTCGCCCCATGCACATAGCTCGGCTCCGCCATCTCCAGCGTCTCGCTCCTCTGCCGCGGCATCCCGCCCGGCTGATTGCCTTGCATTTCGCCCTCCCCTGGCTAATCGCTTTTCATCCCGACCATAGCGGGTTTAGCGGCCGGAATGAAGCCAGCCCAGTGACACGCCTCAGAGCCTGGAAATCCATCGGCCTTGAAAAAGATGGCCCTCTGAAAATCAAGATTCTTGCCGATCGGTCCCGGGGTGCGAGGGCACTCTCAGGGCCATCGGGTGAGGGGGATGATTGGGGCGGTGATGTTCTGCCGTTCTGTTGCGGGATAAAATTGAACGCAGTCCCGCAAGCCCGATCCGTGCTTGGTGATGACGGCGTTCGGCGGGTTGGTATTTTGTCTTGGTATCAGCCGGGACTCTCCCACGCGCGCGCGGCGGCATCGAGCAGCGAGGCGGGCAGGAAATCGACGCGGCAGGATGCCGTCCACACCAGCGCGCAGAGGACCGGCCGATCGCCATGGATCGTTCGCAGCACGGCGCGATAGGCCGCCATCTGGCGGAGATAGAGAACCGGGGTTGCCGCGGCGTGGCGCGGCACCGCGGCGCTGGTTTTGTAATCGGCGATGAGCACGCGGTCGGGAAGCACCGCCAGGCGATCGATCATCCCGCCCACCACGCGCCCGCCGATCACCCCGGTGATCGGCACCTCGGCGCGCCCCTGCGGCCCGAACAGCGGCGCGAGTTCGGGGTCTTGCAAGAGCGCCAGGGCTTCCTGGGCGAGTTCGGCGGCGCGCGCCGCGGTCAGGCCGGAGCGGGCAAGAAACGCCGCCGCGGCCGACGCCTGGCGGGCGGGGGGAATATCCGGGAGGTGCTGGAGCAGGGCGTGCAGGATTTGGCCGCGTTGCCGCGCCGCCGCACCCGCCCGCTCGCGCGCCCAGAGCGGCGAGGCGGCTGGCGGCACCGGACCGTCCTCCGCGCCTTCGGGGCGGCTGGGCGCGAGCGGCGTGGGCAGGGCGGGTTCGGCCGGCAAGGGGGCGGGCTGCCAATCCGGGGCACGCCCGGCCCAAGGCGGGAGTGGTGCGTCCGACACCACCTCGCGCGAGGGTGTGGCTTCCAGGGGGGCACTTTGCGGGCTGCTCAAAACGCGACCCAGACGTTCCCCGCTCGGGTCGATCGCCGGGCAAGCCGCGTCCTGCGCCGCATCACAGCGCGCCATGCCGCGTTCGACCAGCCGATACCAGCACGTGTCGGGCGGCGCCTTGCTACCCTCGGCGCCGCACACCACCAGCCAGTCCTCGGCGCGGGTCAGCGCGACATACAGAAGGCGGTTATGTTCCTCGCGCTGACGCTCGCCGCGCGCCGCGAGCAGGCGGGAAAAGGCGGCGCTCCGCATGTCCTTGCGCGGCGCCCAGAGCGGCACTTCGCCGCCCGCCGGGTCCTCCGCCCAGAGCAGCGGCGCCCGTTCCGGCGGCGGCAGGCCGGTGGTGTCGGGAAGAATGACCAGCGGCGCCTGCAACCCCTTGGCGCCATGCACCGTCATCACCCGCACCGCGTTGCCCGCCGCCTCCGCCTCGCGCTTGATCTCGGCGCCCGAGGATCGGACCCATTGGACGAAGCCCTGGAGCGAGGGGGGATGGGTCTCGCCATAGCTGCGCGCCGCGGCGAGCAGTTCATCGACCGGCTCGGCAGCCTCCGGGCCGAGCCGGGCATAGAGCCGCGCTCGGCCGCCGAGCCGTCCCAGCGCCTCGGTGAGCAGGGCAAAGGGCGTGGTGAAATCGACACGGGCGCGCAAGCGTTGCAGGAAATCGGCGGCGCGCTGCCAGTCCGTGCGTTCCGCGGCGCGGGCGCGGAGCGTCTCCCACAATCCTTCGCGGCGTTCGAGCGCCAGCGCCATCAGACTCTCATCGGAAAGTCCGCCCAACGGGCTGGTGAGCAGGGCGGCGAGCGACAACTCGTCCTCGGGCAGCAGCAGCACGTCGCAGAGCGTCAGCAGATCGGCGACTGCCGGCGGCGCGGTGAGCGACAGACGATCGAGCCCGGCGACCCGCACATCCGCCGCCTTGAGCGCACGCACCAGGGCCGCGGAAAAAGCGTCGCGCCGGCGCACCAGCACCAGGACATCGCCCGCCTGCACCGCCCGCCCGCGGCTTGCCAGCACTTCGCCCCCCCGCACTGTCGCCGCGATCCAGCCGGCGAGGCGTTCGGCGAGGCGCTGGCGCGCGGTCGATTGGCCGCGGTTGCCCTCGGGCAAGGACCAGGAAGGAGATTCCGCGGGGGCCTCCGGAGCGCGTAGCAGCGGCCACAGCTCGACCCGGCCGGCCGCGCCCCGCCGCGCCGCCTGATGGCTGAGCCGCTCGCCCGGTTCCACGACGCCGCGCGCCGCCTGGGGATCGGCGAACACGGCATCGACCAGGTCGAGGATCGGGGCGGCGGCGCGGAAAGAAACGTCGAGCGGCACGTCGCGCCAAGTGGCGCCGGCCGCCTCGACCGCCCGCCGCCAGGCGTCCCGCGCCGGTCGCAGCTCGGCCGGCGCCGCGCCCTGGAAGGAATATATCGACTGCTTGACATCACCCACCGCGAACACCGTGCGCCGCGCCGCGCGCGCGCCCACGCCGGCGAAAAACTCGGCGCTCAGCGCGCGCGCGATCCGCCATTGCGCGGGCGCCGTATCCTGCGCCTCGTCGATCAGCAGATGATCGATCCCG
>JAKCCP010000010.1 GCA_021841985.1 Pseudomonadota bacterium
CGCCACCAGCGGCAAGGCGGCAAAGGCGAAATGCCGGGCCAGCGCCACCGCCATGTCCCCACCCTCGAGCAGCGCCGCCAACGCCTCCGGAACCCCGTGAAAGGCCAGCGCCTCCCGCCGCTCCCGGCGCTCATCCGTCGCCGCACCGTCCGCCGCCACGCCGGCGGCGGGCGAGGCGGCCTCGGGGTCGAGCGCCGCCGTCACCTCGACGCCGCCCGCCACCCGCCGGCTACCGAGGATCAGCGCCTCGGCACCGAGTTCGCGGCGCAATTCCGCCATCGCCGCCGCCATGTTCGGCGCGCGATAGAGCTTCAGCCGCATGTCTCTCGCTCCACGCCCGGGGCAGGCGCCGCGCGGATCCGCCGCCCGCTCCCCCTTGCCATCCCCGCCCCCGCGCGCGCCGTCATACCGTGCCGACGGTGCGGATGCGGGCGCGCGGATGAATTTCCGACTGCGCCAGCACCGCGGTCGCCGGGCGGATGCGCTCGACGATGGCGCGCACATGCGGGCGGATCGGCGCGCTGGTGAGCAATACCGGCGCCTCGCCACTGGCCGCGGCCTGCTCGAACACCGCCCGGAAGCGGTGCATGAATTCCTGCAACCGCTGCGGCGACATCACGAGCTGGCGGTCCTCGGCCGGCCCGACCAGGGCATCGGCGAACGCCCCCTCCCATTCCGGCGAGAGGGTGACCAGCGGGATATAGCCGGCGGCGCTCACGTGGCTGTCGCTCAATTGCCGCGCGAGCCGCGCGCGCACATGCGCGACGATGGCACCGAAGCCACGCCCCGGGCCGCTCGTCGCCTCCTGGATGCCCTCCAGAATGGTCGGCAGATCGCGGATCGAAACCCGCTCCGCGAGCAACGCCTGCAAGACCCGCTGCACCCCACCGACGGAGATCTGCGTCGGGATGATGTCCGCGACCAACTTCTGCTGTTCGCGCGGCAATTCGTCGAGGAGTTTCTGGGTCTCGGCGTAAGAGAGCAGTTCGGCCATGTTCTCGCGCACGATCTCGGTCAGATGGGTCGCGAGCACGCTCGGCGGATCGACGACGGTGCAGCCGCGGAACGTCGCCTCCTCGCGCGCTTCCGGCGCGATCCAGAGCGCCGGCAGGCCGAAAGCCGGCTCGGTGGTGCGCTCGCCGGCGAGGTCCGGGCGCCCGCCCTTGGGGTCCATGGCGAGCAGCGCGTTCATCCGCACCTCGCCGCGCCCGGCCTCGATCTCCTTGATGCGAATGGCGTAGCCGTCGGCGGGAAGCTGCATATTGTCCTGGATGCGCACCGGCGGCAGCACGAAGCCCATCTCGGCGGCGATGGCGCGGCGCATCCCCTTGATCTGCTCGGTCAGCCGCGGCGGCTCGCCATTCGCCAGCGCGAGCAGACCATAGCCGAGTTCGAGGCGGATCAGATCGATACGCAGCGCCTCGCTGATCGGCGGCTCGGCCGGGGGCGCGGGCGTCTCCGGGCCGAGCGCGAGGGTGAGGCCGGGGATATGGTTCCGGCGCAGCCACGCCGCCCCGCCGGCAAGCCCGGCAAGCCCGAGAAACGGCAGGGCCGGCAAGCCCGGCATCAGCGCCAGGACCGTCGCGGCGCCGGCGGCGAGCGCGAGCGGCTTCGGCCGCCCGCCGATCTCGGCGAGCAGGGCCACATTCGCCTTGCCCTCCATGCCGCCCTTGGTCACCACGATGCCGGCGGCGGTGGACACCAGGAGAGCGGGGATCTGCGCGACCAGCCCGTCGCCGACGGTCAGCGTGGTGAAAGTCGCGGCGGCGTCGGCGAAGGGCATGCCATGGCGCACCAGGCCGATCGCGAGGCCGCCGACGATGTTGATCGCGGTGATGATCAGCGCCGCGATGGCGTCCCCCCGGACAAACCGCGCGGCCCCGTCCATCGCGCCGTAAAAACCGCTTTCGGCCTCCAATTCACGCCGCCGCCGGCGTGCCGTCTTGTCGTCGATCATGCCCGAGGAGAGATCGGCATCGATCGCCATCTGCTTCCCCGGCATGGCATCGAGGCTGAAGCGTGCCGAGACCTCGGCGATGCGGCCCGAGCCCTTGGTGATGACCATGAAGTTCACCACCAGGAGGATCGCGAACAGGATCACGCCGATCACCACGTCGCCGCCCATCAGAAAGCCGCCGAACGCCGCGACGACATGCCCCGCGGCCAGCGGCCCCTCATTGCCGTGCGCGAGGATGAGCCGCGTCGTCGCGACCTCGAGTGCCAGGCGGAGCAGCGTCGTCAGCAGCAGCAAGGTCGGGAAGCTGGAGAAATCGAGCGGCTTTTCGAGAAACAAGGCGACCATCAGGACGAGAATCGAGGACGTGATCGAGAGCGAGAGACAGACATCGAGCACGAAAGGCGGCAGCGGCAGGATGAGCACCGAGAGCAGGGCGACGACACCGAGCGCGAGCCCGATATAGATCGCCGGCAGATAGGGGCGCAGCCGCCCGCCGAAGACCGCGAGCCAGGGTGCCGCCGGCTTCGCCGCGATTTCCGCCATGACGCCTCAGGCCACCGCCGCCGCCGCCATGCTGCCGGCTGGCGGCGGCGGCACGGCGAGCCCTTGGGCGGCGTAATCGCGGAGCTTGTTGCGGAGCGCGCGGATGGAAATGCCGAGCATGACCGCGGCATGGGTGCGGTTGCCGAACGTGTGTTCCAGGGTTTCGAGAATGAGGTCGCGCTCGACCTCGTCGACGGTGCGCCCGACCAGCGCCGAGACCGGGGCCAGGACGGGGGCCAGGACGGGGGCCGCGGCGGCGGGCTTGCCGCTCGCCGCAGGCGAAGCGGCGCCCGCCGCCGGCAGTTCGATCGCGGCGGGGTCGATCTCGTCTCCCTCCGCCAACAACACCGCGCGATGAATGATGTTTTCGAGTTCACGCACATTGCCTCGCCATGGATGGAGACGCAGCGCGACGCGCGACGCCGGCGCCAGCGGCCGCGCCGAAACTCCGTTGAGTTCGGCAAAGCGATGGGCGAAATGCTCGGCCAAGGCGATGACATCGGCCGGCCGCTCGCGGAGCGGCGGGATCACCAGATTGACGACGTTGAGCCGGAAATAGAGATCTTCCCGAAACCGCCCGGCGGCGATCTCGGTCCCGAGATCGCGATTGGTGGTGGCGATGAGGCGCACATTCACCCGCACCGGCCCGGCGCCGCCGAGACGGTCGATCTCGCGCTCCTGGATCGCCCGCAACAGCTTGGCCTGGAGGCGAATGTCCATCTCGCTGATTTCATCGAGCAAAAGCGTGCCGCCGTCGGCGGCCTCGAATTTGCCGACCCGGCGGGCGATGGCGCCGGAAAACGCGCCTTTCTCATGGCCGAAGAGTTCGGATTCGAGAAGATTTTCCGGGATCGCCGCGCAATTGAGGGCAACGAACGCCGCCGCCGCGCGGCGCGAGCGGCGATGGACATGGCGCGCCAGAACCTCCTTGCCGGTGCCCGATTCTCCCGAAATCAGCACCGACGCATCCGAACGCGCGACCTGCTCGGCGCGGCGGATGGTCGCGAGCATGAGCGGGTCACGCACGATCATCGCGTGGCTCTCGCCGGCCGCCGCTTCGAGAATGGCCGCGATCAGCTCGGCATCCGGCGGCAGCGGCAGGAATTCCCGCGCCCCCGCCTCGATCGCGCGCACCGCCGCCTCGGCGTCGTTGCCGACCCCGCAGGCGATCACCGGCACCAGGATGCGCTCGGCGAACATCGCGCGGATCAGCGCCGCGATATCATGCCGGATGTCGCAGAGAACGAGATCGACGCGGGCATCGGCGCGCAGCCGGATCAAGGCCGGTTCGATGCCGTCGGCCTGGTCGAGCCGGGCGCCCCGCGCGATCGCGATCCGCGCCGCCTGACCAAGCTCCGCCGCCAAGGATCCGATGATCAGAACTTGCATCGCCCGCAACCGCTCCTATTCGCCGTGCCGCGCCTCAAACCACCCGATCCGCCTTGACGATTTCGGTCATCGTCACGCCCAGGCGGTTGTCGTCGACCATCACCACCTCACCGCGCGCGACGAGACGGTTATTGACGTAAATATCGATCGCCTCACCCAGCTTGCGGTCGAGTTCGACCACCGCGCCACGGCCGAGCTTGAGCAGTTGATTGACCTGCATCGTCGCCTTGCCGAGAACGGCGCTCACCGTCACCGGAATGTCGTACACCGCTTCGAGATCGCGGGCGCCGCGCGGCACGCTCGTATCGGTGACATCCAGCGCATCGCTGCCCTCGATGAAATCCGGTTCATTCGACATCGGCCAATTCCTTTTCAGCGTTGCTGTCCGCATCCAGCCCGAAGCGCTGCCACAATTCGGCGAGCTGCCGGACCAGCGCGGCGCTGTCACGGCTGGCACGGCCATTCTTCCAGGTAATCATGACATCGCCGGCGGTCATGCCCGCCTCGGTGACAAGACGCACGCGCGACGCGAGGTGCGCATCGAGGCGATCGAGATCCGCCGCCAGCGCCTCCCGGTCGCCGGCGGCGACATGCACCACGATCTCGGGCTCGAGCGCCATCGGCGGCAATAATTCCCGCACCAGCCGGCTGATTTCGGCGGCGCCATGGCGGCGAACGAGATCGGGCAGCACCGCCGCGAGCGAGCCGGCCAGCATCCGCGCCAATTCGCGCCCGATGTCATCGGCACGCAGTTTCGCGCCGGCCGCCGCGTCCGCGAGCGCCGCGCGGATCGCCGCGAGCAGGCCATCGAGCGCCGCCTCGCGCGCGCCCTGCACCATCGCCCGCCCCGCCGCGACCCCGGCCTCATAACCGCCGAGCCGCGCGGCCTCGACATCCTCGGCGCCGAAGGCCGGCACGATGATCTCGGGCTCGTTCCCCTCATCGCCCCCGGGCGCGGCCGAAGCAGGCATCTCGACCGCGTCGAAATCCTCGATGAACAGCATCCGCTTTCCCTCGGCGGCGCGCGGCGGAATTTTCGTTGCCCCGCTCAATAGACCAGCTCCTCACCCTTGCTTTCGCTGATCTCGATCTGGCCTTGCGCCGCGAGTTCCTTGGCCACCAATACGATGCTGGCCTGCGCATCATCGACATCGCGGAGCTTCACCGGCCCGAGATTCTCGATCTCCTCACGCAGCATCCGCCCGGCACGCTCGGACATGTTGGAGAAGAAGAGGTCGCGCACTTTCTCGGATGCCCCCTTGAGGGCCACCGGCAGCTTGTCCTTCTCGGCGGTGCGCAGCAACACCTGGATCGCCACCCCGCTGAGGCGCTGCAGATCCTCGAAAGTAAACATCAACGCCTTGATCCGCTCCGCCGATTCACGGTTGCGATCCTCGAGTGCGGCAAGGAAACGGGTCTCGCTCTGGCGGTCGAGATTGTTGAAGATTTCCGCCATCATTTCGTGCGAGTCGCGGCGGGTGCTGCGTGCGAGATTGGACATGAACTCGGCGCGCAACGTGCGTTCGACGCCCTCCAGAACCTCTTTCTGGACGCTTTCCATGCGCAGCATGCGCATCACCACCTCCATCGCGAAGGATTCCGGCAACAGCGCCAGAACCCGCGCGGCGTGGTCGGGCTTCACCTTCGAAAGCACGACGGCGACGGTCTGCGGGTATTCGTTCTTGAGATAGTTGGCGAGCACCGCCTCGCTGACATTGCCGAGCTTGTCCCACATCGTGCGCCCGGCCGGGCCACGGATTTCCTCCATGATCTGCTGGACGCGATCGCGCGGCAGGGCACGTTGCAGAATCCGCTCGGTGCTCTCGAAACTGCCGACGATATTGCCGACGCCGCCCAGGCTTTCAGAAAAATCGTTGCATAAACGCTCGACGAGGTCGGCGCGCACCGAGCCGAGCTGCGCCATCGCCGACGAAACCTCCTTGATCTCGTCCTCATGCATCAGGGCGAAGATGCGTCCGCTCTGCTCCTCGCCGAGCGCCAGCATCAGGATCGCGGCCTTTTGCGATCCGTTCAAACCGCGCGGATCATCGATCTTGGCCATCGCTCAGCTCTGCTCCTCGGCCATCCAGCCGCGCATGATGGCCACCGACTCCTCGGGGTGCTTATCGACCAGATCGGCAATCTTGCGGATGGAAGAAAGCCGCAACTGGCCCTCGATATTGGCGAGCGTCGTCATCCTCTCGTCCTCCAGCATGGCGATCTGCGCCGCCGCGGGCAGCGCCGCGCCATCGGCGCCGGCAAGGAAATTGCCCGCCGCCACGTCTTCCCCGCCCTCGGCCGGCCCAGCCAGCGCCGGCGGCGCCGCGACCGTCGTCAGCCGCAGCACCATCGGTCG
>JAKCCP010000316.1 GCA_021841985.1 Pseudomonadota bacterium
ATCTCATTCTCGCTATGGGCGCGCATGCGAAGGGCCAGGGTCTCGACCCCCTGGAGAATGAGAAACGCATTGAACGGGCTGATCGCGGCGCCGAGATCACGGAGCAGCGTCACCCGCGCCTTGAGGATATAGGCGATCGGGCCGAGCGGTTTTGCCGCCTCGCTCCAGACCGCGCCGTGATAGCTGGGATCGGGGCGGTTGAGGAGCGGCTGGCGCTCGGGGAAGGCCGCCCAGTCGAAATTGCCGCCATCGATCAGCACGCCGCCGATCGAGTTGCCATGCCCGCCGAGCCATTTCGTCGCCGAATACATCACCACCGCGGCGCCATGGTCGAAGGGGCGGACGAGCAGCGGCGCGGCGGTGTTGTCCATGATCAACGGCACGCCGAAACGGCGCCCGATCGCCGCGACCTCGCCGATCGGAAAGACGTGGAGCTTGGGATTGGGCAGCGTCTCGGCGTAATAGGCGCGGGTGCGGGCATCGGTCGCGCGGGCGAAAGCCTCCGGATCCTCGGGATCGACGAAGCGCACCTCGATCCCCTGATCCTTGAGGGTATTGGCGAACAGATTCCAGGTGCCGCCGTAAAGATCGGTCGAACTCACGATGTTGTCGCCGGCGCAAGCGAGATTCTGCAACGCCAAGGCGGACGCCGCCTGCCCCGAGGCGACGGCGAGCGCCGCAACCCCGCCCTCGAGCGCCGCGAGACGCTTTTCCAGAACATCGACGGTCGGGTTCATGATGCGGGTATAGATGTTGCCGAGTTCCTTCAGCGCGAACAGATTGGCGGCGTGCTCGGCGCTGTCGAACTGATAGGCCGTGGTCTGGTAGATCGGCACCGCGACCGCGTTGGTGGCGGGATCGGCCCGCCAGCCGGCATGGAGTGCCAGGGTTTCGGGATGGGGCGAATGGGATTCCGTCATCGCGGCACTCCTCTAAACCACGATATTATATCGTGGAAATATGGATAAACGTCATGGTTTGTATAATTACAGCGTGCTTCCGACAAGGGTTTTTTTACGATAAGAAAATTTGTTCTTTTTTGCAAAAAAGAACCAAAAAATTTTTATACTGTTGGGCATCGCCGCTGGCGATACCCTGTTCTTAAAACAAATAAAGTCTTTTTGCTTCTTTTTCTTTCATTTTCTACTTTACGGCGTCGAAAAGCTGCTCGGCGAGCCGGACGATGCGATCGGCGCCGACCAGCTTCTCCCGCCACGCCAGCGGCAACGCCGACGCTCCCCAGATGGCACCGGCGATCTGTCCGGTGACGGCCGCGACGGTATCGGCGTCCTGGCCGAGATTGGCGGCGAGGATGAGCGCCGCGCGCGCATCCTCCGAGCGCGCCACACACCAGAACGCCGCCTCCAGCGTATCGACGACATAGCCGGATGAGCGGATCTGCGCCCGCTGCTTGTCGCGCCAGCGCCCGGCGGCGATCTGGGTGATATCGGCGAGCCAGCCCGGCCGCGCCGGCTGCAACAGCGCCGCCTTGCCGGCGCCACCGATCGCCGCCACCAGCACGCGGGCGAGCAATTCGCAGGCGTCGAGGCAAGCCGGCGCGGCGTGAGTGGTCCGGCTCTGGCTCCGCGCGATGCTTGCCGCGCGATCGGGCGAGCCATGCCAGCGGATGGCAACCGGCGCCAAGCGCATGATGCTGCCATTGCCGGCGTCCATCGGGTCTTCCGAGCCGGCCATCGGGTCGCCGTTCTTGCGGAAGCGCTCGAGCGCCGCGCGGGTCGCGTTGCCGATGTCGAAACAGGTGCCGGTCGCGCTGTTCTCGCCCTTTTTCCACCAGCGCACGAAACGTTCCATCAGGTCGCGCGGATCGAGATCGGACTGGACGAGGAGCGATTCGGCGAGACAGAGCGCCATCGCGGTGTCGTCCGTCCACTCGCCGGGCTTCAGGCCGAACGGGCCGCCGCCGATGAGATCGGTGACGGCGGGGCGGGAATCGCGTTTCTGGAATTCCAGCGGCACGCCAAGCGCATCGCCGGCCGCAAGCCCGAGCAGGCTGCCAATGGCTCGATCGCGGCGCGGATCCATTTATCCTCTCCTCCAGTCGCATCATCAAAACACTGGCGCGCCGGCAGCCTCATAGAGCCGCAGCGCCCGCTCCGTGATATGCGCGACCTTGGCGAGGTTTTCCAGCCAGGTTTGTGGAATGGCAGCCGCGCCCCAGATGGCGCCGGCGATTTGGCCGGCGATCGCGGCGGCGGTATCGGCATCGCCGCCGAGATTGGCGGCAAGCAGTACCGCCTCGGGAAAATCCCCGGCCATCCCGACACACCAGAGCGCCGCTTCCAGGGTTGCCCGGGCGCTGCCATCGGCGGTGATCTCATCCCGCCCTTTGCCGCGCCAGCCTCCCGCCGCCAAAGCCGCGATCGCCGGATCAGCAAGGCTCGCGCCATGCGCGGAGAGCGCCGCCTTGCCCGCGCCAGCGATCGCCGCGACCAGGATCCGGGCCAGGAGATCGGCGGCATCGACCGCCGCCGTCGCCGCATGGGTGGTCCGGCTTTGCGCCCGCGCGATCGCCGCCGCCCTTTCGGGCGCGGCATGAAAGCGGATGGCGACCGGGGCGAGCCGCATGATCCCGCCATTGCTCGCCGGCGCCGGGCTGTCCTCGGCGATCAGGGCGCCGGTTGCGCGAAACCGCTCGAGCGCGGCAAATGTCGTCCGCCCGATGCCGAGGCCAACCCCGGTCGCGCTGTTTTCGCCCCTCTCCCACCAGCGCCGAAACCGGGTCAGGAGATCAGCGGAGTCGAGCGCCGGGTCGGTGAGCAGCGAATCGGCGAGGCAGAGGGCGAGCGCGGTGTCATCCGTCCACGCCCCGGGCGGGAGCGCGAACGGCCCGCCGCCGATCATGCCGGCAAGCGGTGGTTCGACATCGCGCGCGCAGCCTTCGCGCGGCGCGCCGAGCGCATCCCCGACCGCGAGGCCGAGCAAGGCGCCGAGCGCCCGCTCGCGCCGCGGGTCGGAGGCGCGAGCGGGCGTCAGGCCGCTGCCTGGTGCGGGACGCCCTTCTCCTTGAGCAGCGCAGCAAGCTCGCCGGACTGGAACATCTCCGTCACGATATCGCTGCCGCCGACGAACTCACCCTTGACATAGAGTTGCGGGATGGTCGGCCAGTTGGAGAACTCCTTGATGCCGTCCCGCAGTTCCGGGTCTTCCAGGACATTGGCGGTGTGGAAGGGGACTTCGAGATGGCTCAGAATCTGCACGACACGGGCGGAGAAGCCGCATTGCGGGAACATCGCCGTCCCCTTCATGAACAGCATGACCGGATGGGCGTCGATTTCGGTCTGGATACGCGCGAAAACCGGATTGGCGGAAGCTTCGGTGGCCATCGGGGAAAAACTCCTTATCGGATGCGTCATTCGGGGGGCGTGGTTTGCAGCGCGAGGGCATGCAGCTCGCCGCCCACGCGCCCGCGCAACGCGGCATAGACGATCTGGTGCTGTGCGACACGCGAGAGGCCACGAAACCGCTCGCTCACCACGGTCGCGGCGTAATGGTCGCCGTCGCCCGCGAGATCCTCGATCGTCACCCGCGCGTCCGGCAGCGCCGCCTTGATCAGGGCCTCGATCTCGCTCACCGCCATCGCCATCGCCATATCCCTCGTCGGTTTCGTCGGCTTAGCGCGAGGCGGCCATGAATTCGGTGAAAAACCGCTCATGCGCCGCCCGCAGCTCTGCCAGCGATATGGCGACCGCACCCGGCAGTGTCAAATCCCGCCCGCCGGTTTTGCCCCCTCCGGTTTTGCCCCCTCCGGTTTTGCCGAGAAACCGCGCCGGCACGCCTGCCGTCTCGGCGGCGACGAGCAGGGCGGCGCCATCGGCGACCGCCAGCACATAGCGCGCCTGCTCCTCGCCGAACCAGAACGCATGCGCCGGCAGGTCGGGCGGCGTCGGGTCGAGCACAGCACCGGTCTCGCCCGCCAGCGCCATCTCGGCGAGCGCGACCAGAAGCCCCCCATCGGCGACATCGTGGCAGGCTTTGACGCGCCCGGCGAGGATTTCCCCACGCACGAAATCCCCCGCCCGGCGTTCGGCGGCGAGATCGACCGGCGGCGGCGCGCCGTCCTCGCGGCCACAGATCTCGCGGAGCCACAAACTCTGGCCGAGCCAGCCCGAACTCGCCCCGATCAGCACCAGATCGAGCCCCGGCGCGAGCGCGATCCCGACCGCATCCGCCGCATGATCGAACACACCCAGCCCGCCGATCGCCGGCGTCGGCAGGATCGCGCTGCCCTCGGTCTCGTTATAGAGGCTGACATTGCCGCTCACCACCGGGAAATCGAGCGCCCGGCAAGCTTCCGCCATGCCCCTGATGGCGGCGGCGAACTGGCCCATGATCTCGGGTTTCTCGGGGTTGCCGAAATTGAGATTATCGGTGAGGGCGAGCGGCCGGGCGCCGGTCGCGGTGAGGTTGCGCCACGCCTCGGCGACCGCCTGCGCCCCACCGGCGTAAGGGTCGGCGGCGCAATAGCGCGGGGTGCAGTCGGTGGTGAGCGCCAGCGCCAGATCATGCCCCTCGATCCGCACCACGGCGGCATCCGCCGCTCCCGGGCGTTTGATCGTCTGCCCGCCGAGCGTCGCGTCATACTGGTCGGTGATCCAGGCGCGCGAGCAAAGATCGGGGCAGGCGATGAGGCGGAGCAGCGCGGGCGCGATGCCGGCCGGATCGGCGATGGCGACGGGATCGAGCACCGGCGGCGGCTTCGTCTCCGCGATCGGGCGGCGATAGAGCGGCGCCTGATCGGCGAGCGGGGCGAGCGGGATATCCGCCTCCACCCGCCCGCCATGGCGCACGACGATGCGGCCGCTGTCGGTGATCTCGCCGATGATCGCGAAATCCAACTCCCATTTGCGGAAAATCGCCGCCGCCATCGCCTCGCGCCCGGGCCGCAGCACGATCAGCATGCGCTCCTGGCTTTCCGAGAGCATCATCTCATAGGCGCTCATGCCGGTCTCGCGCTGGGGCACGCGGTCGAGATCGAGCGCGATGCCAACCCCGCCCTTCCCCGCCATCTCGACCGAGGAACTGGTGAGCCCGGCCGCGCCCATGTCCTGGATGGCGATGATGGCGTCGGTCGCCATCAATTCGAGGCAGGCCTCGATCAGCAATTTTTCGGTGAACGGATCACCGACCTGCACCGTCGGGCGCTTTTCCTCGGCATCCTCGGCGAATTCCGCGCTCGCCATGGTTGCGCCATGGATGCCGTCGCGCCCGGTTTTGGCGCCGACGTAAACGACGGGGTTGCCGATGCCGGCGGCGGCGCTGAGGAAAATCCGATCCGCCGGCGCGATGCCGACGGTCATCGCATTGACCAGCGGGTTGCCGTTATAGGAGCGATGAAAATCGACCTCGCCGCCGACCGTGGGCACGCCGACGCAATTGCCATAGCCGCCGATGCCGCGCACCACGCCATCGACGATGCGCCTGGTCGCCGGATGCGCCGGATCGCCGAAGCGGAGCGCATTCAGATTGGCGATCGGGCGCGCGCCCATGGTGAAGACGTCGCGCAAAATGCCGCCGACCCCGGTCGCCGCCCCCTGATAGGGCTCGATGAAGCTCGGGTGGTTGTGGCTCTCCATCTTGAAAACCGCCGCCAAACCATCCCCGATCGCGACCACCCCGGCATTCTCCCCCGGCCCATGGATCACCCACGGCGCCGCGGTCGGCAATTCGCGGAGCCAGACGCGCGAGGATTTGTACGAACAATGCTCGGACCACATGACCGAGAAGATGCCAAGCTCGGTGAGGCTCGGTGCGCGCCCGAGAATGGCCAGAACGCGCGCATATTCCTCGGCGCTCAAGCCGAAGGAGCGGGCGAGGGTTTCGGAGATTTCGGTCATGGGCAATTCACCCTTTCCAGCGCGCGCCGCAGCGCCTGAAAGCTCGGGGACGCGTTGCGAGTGGGGTCGATATGGGGCGCGATCCTCGTCGCCGCCTCGATCTTTCTGAGGCCCGAGACGAAATAGCCGGATTTTTTCATGACCCCCTCGAAGGCTTCCCAGGTTCCCCTTTTGATCGCATCCGGCGCGCGGCAATACTTGTCCGGCTTTCTGGCCCGCGGATAGGCCGCCTGCACCGCCTGCCAATCCCCGAAATACCAGGCTTCCAGCTCCTCGATGGCGATGCGGACGATGATTTGGGCCGAGCCGCGATGATCGTCGCGAATAAAAA
>JAKCCP010000377.1 GCA_021841985.1 Pseudomonadota bacterium
CGCGGGGGCGGGATTCGCGACCATGCTCGACGCCCCCGGGCACGGCGCGGTTCTGCGCCTGGCCCGCGTCGCCTCGCCACCGCAAGCCACCACCGATTCGCGCCATCTGACCTGGAGCGACTACCTCGCCTGGCGCCAGGGCGGGCCGCTCGCCGACGCAGCACCGCGCCCGCCGCGCCCAGGCACCTGGCAAGCGGCGCTTGCCGCGGTGCGCGCCAAGGTCGCGGCCCTGCTGGCGCCCGTCCCCACCACACTCACATTGAATTTACTCGCCCCGACCGGGCTCCTCGATCCGGCCGCCGAGATCCCGCCGCGATCAGGCTGAGCGCGGCGAAATTGCCGCGCCGCCGCCCCGCTCGCGCCATAAGGCCGCCGCAATCGGCGGCTTGGATAGACCCTGATGAGTGAATTCCGGGGTTGTCCCATGCGCCCGTCGCGCTTAGCTAACAGAGTGTTCATTCGGCGTTCAGGTCGAGCCGCCGCGCGTGATGCCGGTCACTCGTCGCTGATCGGGGCCTTTGCGCCCTTCCGGCCAGCCCGCCGCGCCCCCGTCCGGGAAGGTCTGGGGATGGGGGTTCGCGGGATCGATGGGGAACGAGCCGGCCCAGCCCGGCCCATTTTCCCCGTTTTGTCCATTGGCGGGCTTTGTGCGGCCACGTTCCCGACGCCCAGCGCGGGAAACGCGGTGGCGGCGTTGTCGGAGCCATCGCAATGAGAGGGGAAAAGATGAACCGGCTAGTTGTTGTCTCGAACCGTGTGCCGCTCCCGGAAAAAGGGGCGCAGGCGGGCGGGCTCGCGACCGCGTTGCAACCCTTGCTCGAGCGCGAGGGTGGGGTGTGGTTCGGCTGGAGCGGGACGACCGCGGCGAAAGCGGCGGAGCAGCCAGCGCGGATCAGCCATGCCGGCCGCGTGACCTACGCCACCATCGACCTCACCAAGGCCGAGTATGATGGCTATTACGCCAATTTCGCCAATGGCGTGCTGTGGCCGCTGCTCCACTCGCTGCCGGAAATGATGCGTTTCGACCGTGGCGACGCGGAGACCTATTTCGCGACCAACGCCCGCTTCGCCGACCGGCTGCTGCCGTTGCTCCAGGACGAGGATCTGGTCTGGGTGCATGACTATCATTTTCTCCCCCTCCCGGGCCTGCTGCGTGAGCGCGGGGTGGCCAATCCGATCGGCTTCTTCCTGCACATCCCGTTTCCCAGCCCGGAAATCCTCGCGCTCGCGCCGCCGGCGGGGAAATTGATCGCGGCCCTGCTGCAAGCGGATGTCATCGGCTTTCAGACCAGCGCCGATCTCGGCAATTTCGCCGCCGCCGCGACGACCCTCGCCGACGCCCGCCAGATCGCGGCCGAACTCCTCGAAATCGACGGAAGGCGCGTGCGGCTCGGCGTGTTCCCGGCGGAAATCGACGCCCCGGATTTCGCCGCCGCCGCCCTCCGCGCCGCGCGCAGTCCCACCGTCGAGCGGCTGCGCCGCAGCCTCGGCGGGCAGAGCCTGATCCTCGGCGTCGATCGGCTCGACCCGACCAAGGGGCTGGTGCAGCGCCTGGCCGGCTATCGCCGCTTCCTGGAGACCGAGGCCGCCTGGCACCGGCGCGTCGTTTTCCTCCAGATCGCGCCGGTTTCGCGCCAGGATGTCGCGAGCTATCAGGCACTCCGCGCCGAGCTTTCGCAATCGGCCGGCGAGATCAACAGCGAATGCGGCGATCCCGACTGGACCCCGCTCCGGCTGATCACCAAAGGCGGGCCACGCACCACCTTGGCCGGCTATATGCGTGCGGCCCGGGTCGGGCTGGTGACACCGCTCCGCGATGGCATGAACCTGGTCGCCAAGGAATATGTCGCGGCGCAAGACCCGGAAGACCCCGGCGTGCTCATCCTCTCGCGCTTCGCCGGTGCCGCGCGGCAGCTCGACGCGGCGCTGCTGGTCAACCCCAACGACCCCGACGCGATCGCCGAGGCGATCACCCGTGCCCTCGTCATGAGCCACCGCGAACGCCAGACGAGATGGCGCGCGATGTGGCAGGCGATCGCGGAAAACTCGCCGCTCGACTGGGGGTTTGCCTTCCTGCGCACCCTCCGGCAAAGCGGCGCCGGCAAGCCGGCAAGCCACGCCGCGCCGGTGATCGCGCCGCGCGCCAAGCTGCCCGTCCCCATCCACACACCCTCGAACGCCATCAACTGAGGCGCCGACCGGGCCAGCCCCTTTGCCGGCCCGGTTTTCCCCGCCGAGTGTCCCGTTTCAGAAATTCGCGAGCGCATTTCAGGGACACTCGCTCTTTGTTTTCAGTGGCCTGCTGATCCCTGACATACAAAGCAGTTCAGGGGCGGGACACTATCGCGCGAAAGCGAGCGCGAGGCCGGGTTCGGGCCAGGTCATGGTGGCGAGCTGGCCGGTGCCGGAAAGGGTGATATAGGCGGTGCGAAGTTCGGGGCCGCCGAAGCAGATATTGGTCGGATAGGCTTCCGGCATTTTCACCTGCCGCACCACCGCGCCGCTCGGGGCGATCTCGGTGATGTGGCCGGTATTGAGGGTCGCGACAGAGACATTGCCGGACGCCATCACCGCGAGGCTGTCGAAACGCTGAAACCCGGGCAGACCGGCGATCAACCGCCCGCCATGCGGCGAGAGCGGAAAACGCTGCTTGCGCGCAACCCCGGGGGCGTCGAGATCGAACGCCCAGAGCCGCGCGGTTTCGGTCTCCGCGACATAAACCGTCTTGCCATCGGGCGAGAGGCCGATGCCGTTCGGCGTCAGCACCGGATAGGCGATCTCGGTGATGAAGCCGCCATCGGCGCGGGCGTAATAGACGCCGCCATGGTCGCGATCCTCGGCGCGCACCTTGCCGAGATCGGTGAAATAGAACCCGCCTTCGGTATCGAACACGATGTCGTTCGGCCCCCGCAGCTTCCGCTCGCCGCAGCGGTCATAGAGCCTTGTCACCGCGCCACTCGCCGGGTCGACGCGCTCGATGCGCCCGCCGGCGTACGTCTTCGCCTGCGCGACCGGAAGCGTCAGCCCCTCGCGCTCGGCCCATTCGAAGCCGCCATTATTGCAGAGATAATAAGCCCCGTCCGGCCCGATCGCGAGGCCGTTGGGCCCGCCGCCGGTCTCGGCGATGACCGTCACGCTGCCGTCCGGCGCGACGCGGCTTATGGTGCCGCGGGCGATCTCGACCAGCGCCACCGAACCGTCGGCGAGCGCCACCGGCCCCTCCGGAAAGCGCAAGCCCCGGGCCATGATCTCGATCTGCTCCATCAGCGTTTTCTCCCCCAGAGTGATAGTGACGAGCGATGATTGATTGACGGGGGAGAGAGTATCCGATTTGTTGGGCGCGAAAAGGGGGCGCCTATGCCGCGCCCGCCATGGCAGGGGGAAACGAGGGAACATGACCAGGATCACGCGCCGCACGCTGCTCGCCGCGAGCGCCTTGCCGCTCGGTGGCGGCCTTCTCGCCTCACGCCGCGCTCGGGCCGAGGAGGCTTACATCCTCGGCACGCTGTTCCCGATGGCCGGGCCGAACGCCGAATACGGCACCATCTTCACCGCCGGTGCGGCAATGGCGATCAAGCATGTCAGCGCCGACAAGATGCTGTCGCGGCCCCTGGTGCTGCGCGCCGAGGATAGCGAGGGCACACCGCAAGGCGGCGCCGTCGGGATGAACAAGCTCGTCAATGTCGATCACGCGCTCTATGTCCTGGTCGGCTTCACCGGGGTTTCGAAAGCGGCGGCGCCGATCGGCACGCGCGCCAAGGTGGTGCTGGTCAATGGCGGCGGCGTCGGCCCCGATCTCGCCGGGCTTTCGCCCTATTACTGGAACGTGATCCCGCTGGTGCCGGACGAGATCAAGGTTCTGACCCCGTTCCTGATCGCGCGCAAACTGCGCCGCGTCGCCCTCATCTATGTCAACGACCCCTTCGGCAACGGGCTTTATAAGGCGCTGAAGACCGATCTCACCGCCGCCGGCGGCGAGATCGTCGCCGCCGACGCGATCTCCCCCACCGATCAGCAATTCTCCGCGATCGCCGCGCGCATCCGCACCACCGCGCCGGACGCCGTCTATTTCGCCTCCTATGGCGCGCAGCAGGCACAAATCATCAAGCAATTGCGCGATGCCGGCATCAGCCAGCCATTGCTGACCTATTCCGGCGCCGCCATTCCCTCGGTGCGCAACCTGCCGGAAGCGGAGGGCCTGACCCTCACCGCCCAGGCCGCCGACTGGACCGTGGACGACCCCGTGACCCGGCGTTTCGTCGCCGATTGGCGCGCGCAATATGGCAGCGATCCCACCCCCTACCATCAGAATTACTACAACGCGGTGCGGCTGTTCGCGTTGCTCGCGCAGCAATTGGAGAAAGCGGGGAAACCGGTGAATGGTGACACGCTGCGCGCCGCGCTGCTGGCGACGCGCCGCTTCGCGCTCGTCGGCGGCGAGGGCGTGTTCGACGATCTCGGCGATATCTCGATGAAAATCGTCGTCAACACGCTCAAAGGCGGCAAGCTCGTCGCGGTCGGCTAGCGTTTCATGCTGCTCCTGCAATTGCTGGTCTCGGGGATCGAGACCGGGGCGCTTTATGCGCTGACCGCGGCCGGGTTCGCGCTGATCTTCGGCGCGACACGGATTTTCCATTTCGCCCATGGCGCGACCTACGCCCTCGCCGGCTATGCCTTCGTCCTCGCCAGCCGCCTCGGCCTCGCCTGGCCACTCGGCGGCCTGCTCGCGCTCGCCGTCGCGGTGGGCTTCGGGCTCTTTCTCGAAGCCGCCGTCTATCGTCCGATCCAGCGCCATCACGGCGCCTTCTTCACCGTTTTCGTCGCCGCTTTCGGCGTCGTCATCGTGGTCCAAAGCCTGATCGAGCTTTCCTTCGGCCGCGCTTTCGTCGCCATCTCGACGCCGCTGACGCGCGCGCATGAAATCCTTCCGGGGCTTTATATCGCGCAGGTGTTTTGGGTGGCGCTCGCCATCGCGATCGTGATTTTTGCGCTGCTCGGCAGCTTCCTGGCCCGCACCCGGGCCGGAATCGGGCTTCGGGCATTGTCGGAAAACCCTGATCTCCTGCGCGCGTTCGGGCTTTCGGCGCGGCGGCTTTCGGCGCTCGCCTTCGCGCTCGGCTCGGCGCTCGCGGTGCCAGGGGCGGTGCTTGGCGCCGCGACCACCGGCCTCTCGCCCGGGGTTGGCGCGCATGTCATGCTGATCAGCCTTGCCGCGTCCGTCGTCGGCGGCATCGGCAGCCTGCGCGGCGCGGCGCTGGCCGGGCTTCTGCTCGGTGTCGTCGAAACCCTGGTGGTCGCGTTTCTCGACACCCAATGGAGCGAGGCCGCCGGTTTCGTCGTGCTCTTCGTCTTCATCCTGTTCCGCCCGAGCGGATTATTCGGCGCGGCGGTGGCGCGATGATCGCCTATCTGCTCAACCTCGCCCAACTTGCCGCGATCTTTGGCCTGCTCAGCGTGAGCCTCAACATCCTGATCGGCTATGGCGGGATTTTCAGTGTCGCGCACGCGGTATTTTTCGGCCTCGGCGCCTATGCCGGGGCGCATGTCGCGCTCGATCTCGCGCCCGATATCCTGCTCGCCGCGCTTGCTGCAGCGTTGACCGCCGGCGTGCTTTCGGCGCTGCTGGCGCTGCCGGCGCTTCGCGTGCGGGGCGAATATTTCGTCATCGCCAGTCTTGGCCTGCAAATGTTGGCAACGACGGTGTTCACCGAGGCGAGCGACATCACCGGCGGCCTCGGCGGGCTGGTCGGCATTCCGCCACCGACAGTGTTCGGCGTCTCGCTCGCCGATCCGCTGGCGTTTCTGCTGGTGTGCCTCGGCTTTCTCGCCCTTGCCCTCGCCGTCGTGCGCCTTCTCATGCGCGCGAGCTTCGGCCGCGCGCTGATGGCGCTTCGTGATTCCGAAAGCGCCGCGGAGGCGCTCGGCAAAAACGTCCCCCTGCTCAAAACTCTCGCGGTGCTGCTCGGCGGCGCCTTCGCGGGCGTCGCCGGCGCGCTGTTCGCGTTTCAGGAAGCCTTCGTCAATGTCGAGAGCTTCACGCTCGATCAATCGGTACTGATCATGGCGATGGTGATCATCGGCGGCGCCGGGACGCTCGCCGGCCCGCTTCTCGGCACCGTGCTGCTGCTCGCCCTCCCCGCGGCGCTGACCTTCATCCCCGGCCTGCCGCCGACCGATATC
>JAKCCP010000146.1 GCA_021841985.1 Pseudomonadota bacterium
GCCGTTCTGGAATGATTTCGTCGCCCGCTTCAAGCGCCCGCCGGTCTATACCGGCGCCGGCTCCTATGACGCCGTCTATATCTATGCCGAGGCGGTGGCCCGCGCCGGCGACACGGCGCCGGACAAGCTCATTCCGGCACTCGAGAAAACGCATTACGTCGGCACCGAGGGGCTTTGCGAATTCGATGCCCAGCACGACATCAAGGCCGGACCGGGTTATATCAACCTCGCCTTCGCGCAATGGTATCCCGATGGCACGCGGGTCATCGTCTGGCCCAAGGACATCGCCAAGGGCGCGATGATGCCGCCGCCCTGGCTCGCCGGCAAGAACTGAAAACTTCCTCTTGAAGTCAGCGGGTTTCGTTGCTCAACATTCTCGTCTACGGCGCCGTGACCTCAGCTGTCTATGCCATGCTCGCGGTCGGCTTCACGCTGATTTTCGGGGTCGCGCGGGTGCTCAACCTCGCCCATGGCGCGTTTTATGGCCTCGGCGCCTATGCCGCCTATGTGCTGACCGCGCGCCTCGGCTGGCCGCTTCTGCCCGCCGCCATCGTCGCGGTTTTGTTCGTCGCCGCGTTCGGCGTCGCGGTGGAGCGGGTGCTGATCCGCCCGCTCCGCAACTCCGCTCTCGCCGTCCTGATGATCACCATCGCGGTCGGTTTGCTGTTCGAGCAGGCGATGTATCTGCTGTTCGGCTCGGAGGCGCGCAACGTCCCGGCCTTCAGCAATGCCACCTGGAGCTATGCCGGGCTCGATGTCAGCGGCCAGCGCCTGCTCACGCTTGGTTTCGGCGCCGCGGTCATCGGCCTGCTCTGGCTCTTTATCAATCGCACCCGGCTGGGCGCGGCCATTCTCGCGCTCTCGCAGGATCGCGAGGGGGCGCTTTACGTCGGCATTCCCGCCGATCGCATCTATGCCGTGGTGATGGCGATCTCGGCGGCGATCGCGGCTTCGGCCGGCGTGCTCACCGCGCCCTTTCTCACGGTGCAGCCGACGATGGATCTGCTGCCGATGATCAAGGCGTTTTCGATCGTCATCGTCGGCGGCCTCGGCTCCATCCCGGGCAGCATCCTTGCCGCGCTCCTGCTCGGCTACAGCGAAACCATCGTCGCCTATGCGATCTCGCCGGCCTGGACCGAGATCGTCTCGCTGGTCGCGGTGCTGCTGACCCTGATCCTTCGCCCCGCCGGGCTCTTGGGCAAGAGGGCGGCGTTTTGAAGCCGCCGGGGGGCGCATGAAGGGGCGGCGGGCGACCGGGGTGATCGTCGTCCTCGCGGCGCTGGCGGCGCTGCCGCTGTTCATTCGCTCGGAATATCTGCTCGGCATCCTCAGCGTCTGTTTCATCTATGGCATCTGGGCGACGAGCTGGGATTTCATGTCCGGCCTCACGGGGCGGGAAAATTTCGGCCATGCTCTCTTCATCGGCGCCGGCGCCTACACCGCGGCATTTCTCAACGGCAAGCTCGGCTTCGCGCCCTGGTGGGGGCTGCCGGCGGGGGCGGCGATGGCCGGTGGCCTCAGCCTCGTGATCGGCATCCCGACCTTGCGTCTGCGCGGCCCCTATTTCGCCCTCGCCATGCTCGCCGCCGCGACCATCATGCAGCGCCTGACCCTGATTTTCTGGCAGTATAGCGGTGGCGAGGAAGGGATCCCCGGGCTCGATCCGCTGCTTGAGAGCAAGGCCGCCGTCTATTATCTCTGCCTCGGCGTCTTCGTCGTGATCACGCTCGCTCTGCTGCTGCTCGCCGGTTCGCATTGGGGGCTGATTTTGCGGAGCATCCGCGGTGACGAGGCCGCGGCGCAGGCCGCCGGGGTCAATGTCACCTTCCATAAAATCGCCGCCCTCGTCGTCAGCGCCTTTTGTGCCGGCATCGGCGGCGTGCTTTATGCGCATTATCAGGAAGCGGTGACGCCGGACGTATTTTCGGTCGCGCTCTCCATCAGCATCATCATCATGGTCTATGTCGGCGGAATCGGCAGCCTCTATGGCCCCGCCGCCGGCGCGGTGCTGCTCGCGCTGTTGCCGGAATTGCTCCGCGGCCTCGGGCAGTACCGGCTTTGGGTGTATAGTCTGGTGTTGATCTTCATTCTGTTCTTCGCGCCCGAGGGCGTGATCGCGCCGCTCTGGCGCCGCGTGACCGGTGGCGCGACCGGCGGCGCACCATGACCCCTCTTCTTGAAATTCAAGGCTTGAACAAGCGTTTCGCCGGACTCGTCGCCGTCAACGATGTCTCTTTCAGCCTTGCCGCGGGCGAAATCGCCGGCATTCTCGGCCCCAACGGCGCCGGCAAGACGACGCTCTTCAATCTGCTGACCGGGTTTCTCGCGAGCGATTCCGGCAGCGTCCGCTTCGACGGACGAGATCTCGCCGGAGAGCCGCCGCACCAGATCGTCAACCGTGGCCTTGCGCGCACGTTTCAGCTCTGCCGCCCCTTCGCCGGGATGAGCGTTCTCGAGAACGTCATGGTCGGCTGCCTCGCCCCGCGCGTGCGCCATCGCCATGCGCCGCGAGCGCGCGCGCGCGCCATTCTGGAGGCGGTCGGGCTTGCCCACCGCGCCGATGCGCCGGTCGAGGTGCTGCCGTATGGCGATCTCCGCCGCCTCGAAATCGCCCGCGCGCTTGCGACCGGGCCGCGGCTTCTCCTCCTCGATGAGCCCTTCGCCGGGCTTGGCGCGACCGAAATCGAGCCGATTTCCGCTCTCATCCGCCGCTTGCACGCCTCCGAGGGGCTGACCATCCTGCTGATCGAACATCGTCTCCGCGAATTCATGCAGCTGGTGAGCCGGGTCATCGCGATGGATTTCGGCCGCGTCATCGCCAGCGGCACGCCTGCCGACATCGTCCGCCACCCCCGCGTCATCGAAGCCTATATCGGGCGCGACGACGAGGTCAGCGAAACCGGAGAGCCCCCCGCGGGAGAACCACGTGGCGCTGCTTGAAATCACCGGTCTCGTCGTTCACTACGGCAAGGCGCTGGCGCTCGACGGCATCGATCTGCATGTCGAGACCGGCGAGCTGGTGGCCGTGCTCGGCCCCAACGGCGCCGGCAAATCGACGCTCCTCAAGGCGATCTCGCGCGCGGTCGCGGCCAGCGCCGGTCGCCTCGCCTTCAGGAACCAGGCGATCGACGCGCTCGCCATGCATGAGGTGGTGGCGGCCGGCATCGGCCATTGTCCGGAGGGTCGGCATCTTTTCCCCGACCTCTCGGTGCATAAGAATCTCATCCTCGGCGCTTATCTCCGCAATGACCGGGCGGCGATCGCCGCCGATCTCGACCGCGTCTTCACGCTGTTCCCGGTGCTCCGCGAGCGTCAGCGCCAGTTGGCGGCGACACTGTCCGGCGGCGAGCAGCAAATGGTCGCGATCGGCCGCGCCCTGATGGGCCGCCCGACCCTGCTTTTACTCGATGAGCCCTCGGTCGGCATCGCGCCGCGCCTCAAACAGACGCTGTTTGCGGCCATTCGCCAGATTCAGGCGGCGGGCACCGCGATACTGCTCGTCGAGCAGGATGCCCGCGTCGCGTTTCGTGTCGCGAGCCGCGTCTATCTCCTCGAACATGGGCGGATCGTGCGCGAGGGGCAAAGCGCCGATCTCGCGCGCGATGATCACGTGCGCCAGATCTATCTCGGGGTTTGAGACCGCCGACCTACTCGACCGCCAGGGATTGCCCGCCCGACAAGACAACCAGCGTCCGGCAGCCGCCGGCGAGCAGGCAATCCTCACGCGCCGCCGCCGCGCTCAACCGGTGGACGAGGAACACCCCGAGCACCAGCAGGAACAGCACCACGGCGAGGCCGGCGAGGCTCGCGGTCTGGCGCGCCGCATCCTCATCCGCGGCGACCTCCAGCCGATAAACCCGGAACATGCGTCCCCCCTCCCTTTCCCGCCGATCGGCGTCTCGCTACAAAAGGATAGCCGCATCGGCGGGGGATGCGAAGAATTTATCGCGATACGATCTGAGGGGGGCATGCAGGCGGCTCTGTCACACTTGATCGCCGCCGAGCCGGCTTTCGCGCCGCTGATCGCGCGCATCGGCCGCCCCGCGCTCCGCCCCGAGCGCGGCCGCAGCCCCTATGAGGCCTTGCTCCGCGCGATCGCCCATCAGCAGCTCCACGCCCGCGCCGCCGAGGCCATCCTCGCCCGCCTCTGCGCGCTCTATCCTCCCCCTTTCCCCACCCCCGCGGACGTGCTCGCAACCCCGGACGCGCCGCTCCGCGCTTGCGGCCTTTCCGCCGGCAAAATCGCCGCGATCCGCGATCTCTCTGCGCGCACCGCCGACGGCACGGTGCCGAGCCGCGGCCAAGCGGCGCGGCTCACGGACGCGGCGCTGATCGAACGGCTGGTCGCGATCCGCGGGATCGGCCGCTGGACGGTCGAGATGCTGCTGATTTTCACCCTCGGCCGGCCGGATGTCCTGCCGGTCGATGATTTCGGCATCCGTGAGGGCTGGCGGCGGCTGCTCGGTCTCGCCGAGCAGCCGAAGCCCAAGGAACTCGCCGCGCGCGGCGCCGCCTTCGCGCCCTATCGCAGCACCGCCGCCTGGTATCTCTGGCGCGCCGCCGACGAGGGCAAGAAGATCAAGCCGGCATCGTGATCCGATCCTGGCGCCGGTTGGTCGTTGCTGATCAATCCGGCAGGTTGGGGGGAGATGGTGAAGCGCGCTCCTCGTCGCTCATGCGGGCGATCTCGCTGAAACCGAAAAGAAGCAACAGCAAGCCAACGATCACCTGCCCCGCGGCGAGCAACCGCACCAATTGCCCGACCGGCACGATGTCACCATAACCGACCGTGCTCAGCGTGATGACGCTGAAATACATCGCCTCGCCGAAGGTCAGAAAATGATCGGCCGAATCGGTGAGGAATTGCGGCGCCTCGGCGCCCATCTCGGCGAGCCGGTAAAGACAGGCGAAAACCACCACCAACAGCGAATAGAGCGTCATGAACGCGGTCATCGGGATCATCAGCCGGTCGATGCGGTGCGCGACGCCCTCGAAAATCAGCGCGACATCGTTGAGCAGCAAGACGACGTCACGCGCCGCATAGGCGATGAACCCCGACACCACCGCCATCGACAGCAAAAGGACCAGCTCCTGCTCGCCGGCTGCGAGGTGCAGCCGAGGCACCGCGAAGGTTGCAGCACCCACCGCGCCGACCCCCGGCACCCAGCGCCAAATCGCCGGCAGCGTGGTGATCTCGCGCCGGCGGCGCGCATGGAGCACGGCGTTGATCTGGCGGAGACGCATGAAGCAGGCGCCGAGAAACACCAGCACCGGCATGGCGAGCGCGATGATCGCCGGCACATGGCCCGCTTCAGGAAAATTGGACTCGCGAAAGAAAAAAAACGTGCAGGCGTAAATCGCGAGAAAATTGGCGAAGGTGATCCCGAAATGCATCCCGCCGGAAAAGGCGAGGAAGAAAAAACCAAACCCCATGGCGCAGATCGCGAGCGCCGCGATATCGAATTTCCAGTCCTCGCCGGCCGCGACCGAGACCAGCCCGACCAGAACCAAGGTGAACAAAAGCGCGCGCAGCCAACTGAACCTTGCCGGGGAGTGCTTCACGGTCGCCGCCAGGGCCATGGCCTCTTCTCCAGAAAACGAGCGTTGGGGGATGTCGAACGGTGTTAATCGGAAAATTGCATCGCGTCACCGCATTATAGCCGCCGTGTGACGCGCGGCGAAGAGGGCGCGAAACGCAACCAGGGCGACGGCGAGCGCCAGCGCCGCGAGGACGGCGAAAATCGCGGATGGCGCGAGGCCGAGCGCATGCAGCCCCATCAGCGCCAGCGCCGCCACCACCATGAAGGCGGCGTTCAAAACATTGTTCGCGGCAATCATCCGCGCCCGGCGCGACGCCGGCGCCCGCTGCAGCACGGCGTAGAGCAGCACCGAGACCACGCCGCCCGAAGCGGCGAGAAGAAACAAATCCGCGAACAGATGCCAGCCCGCGAAGCTCGCCAGAACCTGCCGCACCGTCCGCGCCCCGGGAACCAGCCCGAACCGATGGGTCACGAGGGCGAAATCACCGCTCAGCAGCGCCATCGTCAGGAGCGCCCAGGGCACCGGCCAGAGCCCGACGCCACCCTGGACGCCACCCTGGGCCAGGCGCCCGGTCGCGACCGAGCCCGCGC
>JAKCCP010000107.1 GCA_021841985.1 Pseudomonadota bacterium
AGCGCGAGATAATCATAGCGGAGCGCGATGTTGAGTTCATCGAGGATGACGAGCGCGATGTCTTCCCGCGCCAGCAGGCGCTCGCTCACCGCGAAGGCCTGCGCGCAGGCGGCGATGTCGCGGGCGCGGTCCTGGGTTTCCCAGGTGAAGCCCTCGCCCAGCGTGTGCCACTCGATCAGGTCGCCGAAGCGTGCCAGCGCCGCCCGCTCGCCGCTTTGCCAGGCGCCCTTGATGAATTGCACCACGCCGACCCGCTGTTCATGGCCGAGCATGCGCAACGCGAGGCCGAACGCCGCCGTCGATTTGCCCTTGCCCGGCCCGGTATGGACGATGAGGAGGCCCTTCTCGATTTTTTTCGCCGCGACCTCGGCGTCCTGCACCGCCTTGCGCTTGGCCATGCGGGCGCGGTGCCGTGCTTCGTCGTCGTGTTCGGGGATTTGGCTCATGCGCGTTTCACCTCGATCGGATAGCCGGCGACCATCATCAGCACCCGATCGGCCCGGGCCGCAAGCCTCTGGTTGAGGGTGCCGGCGGCATCGCGGAAACGCCGCGCGAGCGCGTTATCGGGCACGATGCCGAGCCCGACCTCGCTCGCGACCAGAACGAGGGGCGCATGGTGGGCCGCGAGCGCGTCTTCCAGCGCCGCCGTCGCGACCGCGATGTCGGCGCCGGCCAGCATCAGATTGGCGAGCCAAAGCGTCAGGCAATCGACCAGCGTCGGCAGCGACGCGGTCTCGGCGATCGCCGCGGCGAGGTCGATGGGCGCCTCGATCGTCCGCCATTCGTCCCCGCGCCGGGCGCGATGGGCGGCTATACGCGCCGCCATCTCCTCATCCCCGGCCTCGGCGGTCGCGATATAGGCGAGCGGGCCGGGATGGCGCGCGACCAGCCGCTCGCCCTCGGCGCTTTTCCCCGAACGCGCCCCGCCGAGAACCAGGATCACCCGCGCCATCGCCACCCGATCTCCCAATATTGACTTCGCAACCCGCCCGCCCATAAAACCACGGCGATGGTTCTCCCGCGAGGGAGATGAAAAGGGAACGCGGTGCGGGAGACATCCCGAATCCGCGGCTGCCCCCGCAACTGTGAGCGGAGAGCCTTCTGTCCGAAAGCCACTGGGGTTCATCCCGGGAAGGCGGCGGGGGCGACGGATCCGCGAGCCAGGAGACCTGCCATCGCCCCTGATCGCGCCACCAGGCGGGGTGCCCTGGCGGCGACGGCGCGCAGGCGCCGCTTCCGCTTCCGGCGCTGCCGGCGACGGACGATGCCGTGCCCCGGAGAGTGCCGCATGTCATCTGCGAATATCGCCAATTCGGGGCCGGGGAAAATCCCCGCGACCATCATCACCGGGTTTCTCGGCGCCGGCAAAACCACCCTCGTGCGTCATGCGCTGGAACACGCCGGCGGGCGGCGCATCGCGGTCATCGTCAATGAATTCGGCGCCCTCGGCATCGATGGCGAATTGCTCAAAAGCTGCGGCATTCCCGGCTGCGCCGAGGAAAATATCGTCGAACTCGCCAATGGCTGTCTCTGCTGCACGGTCGCCGAGGATTTTCTTCCGACCATGGCCGCCCTCCTCGATCGCCCGGCGCCGCCCGAGCATATCCTGATCGAAACCTCGGGCCTCGCTCTGCCGAAACCGCTGATCAAGGCGTTCAACTGGCCGGGCGTGCGCGCCCGGATGACGGTCGATGGCGTGGTCGCGGTGCTGGATGCGCCGGCGGTGGCAGGGGGACGCTTCGCCGACGATCCGGCGGCGCTCGCCGCCCAGCGCGAAGCCGATCCCGCGCTCGATCACGACAATCCGCTCGCCGAGGTGTTCGAGGATCAGATCAACGCCGCCGACCTCATCCTGCTCAACAAAGCCGACCTGCTCGACGCCCGGGCGCTGGCCGCGCTGGCCGCCGAACTCGCGGCCAAAATCCCGCGCGCGGTGAAAATCCTCAGTGTCGCGCAGGGAAAAATCGACCCCGCCGTGCTGCTCGGGCTTTTCGCGCAGGCCGAGGACGATCTCGCCGCCCGACCCTCGCATCACGACAGCGTCGATGGCGCGCACGAGCATGACGATTTCGACAGTTTCGTCCTCGATCTTCCCGCAACCGCCGAGCCGGATCCGGTGATCGCGCGGCTGCGCGGGCTCGCCGAACGGCACGACATTCTCCGCGTCAAGGGATTTCTCGCGCCGCCCGGCAAGGTATTGCGCTGCGTGATCCAGGGGGTCGGCACAAGATTTCAGTATCATTTCGATCGCCCGTGGCGCGCGGATGAGCCACGCCGCGCGCGCCTCGTGGTGATCGGCCAGCGCGGCCTCGACCGCGCCGCCATCGCCACGGCACTCGCCGGCTGACGATGCATCTCCTGGTTCGCGAGACGCGCGCGCTCGATGAAGACGAAGCCGCGGTCGATCTCGGCCAAAGTCCAGCCGAAATCGTTTTTCTCTCGTTCGCGGCAAGCGATCTCAGCGCCGCCGCGCGCGCCTGGGCTCGTCTCGGCCCGGCCCGGCCCGGCCTTCGGCTCGCCAATCTGCGGCAGCTCCGGCATCCGATGTCGGTCGATCTCTATCTCGAAAACATCGCCGCCCGAGCGCGCGTCGTCGTCGTGCGCTTGCTCGGCGGTCTGGATTACTGGCGCTATGGCGCCGAGGAACTCGCGGCTCTCTGCCGCGCGCGCGGCGCGGCACTCGCCCTCCTCGCCGGCGACCAGCGCGAGGATGCGGAACTCGCGGCGCTCTCCACCGTGCCGGCGGCGGCGCTTTCCCGCCTCGATCGGTTTTTTCGCGCCGGCGGCCTCGAAAACATCTCCCGCGCGCTCGGTTTCGCAGCCCATCTCGGCGGGCTCGGCGAGGACGCGGGCGCGCCGGTCGTCGAGATGCCGTCCTGTGGCGAATACAAGTTGATCGCCCCGGATAACGCCTGGGCGGAGGCCGCGGTGGTGTTCTATCGCGCCCATCTCCTCGCCGATGATATCGCGCCGATCGAGGCCCTGGCGCGGGCCCTCGCGCAAGCGGGCATCGCCGCGCGTCTCCTTTACGTCAACAGCCTCAAGGACGATGAGGCGCGGGGGTTCATCGCCGCGACCCTCGCCGCGACCGGCCCCGGAATCGTGCTCGCGGCGACCGGGTTCGCCGCCCGCGGCGATGACGGGACGGCCTCGCCGCTGGAGGCCGCGGATGCGCCGATCCTGCAACTCGTGCTTGCCGGTTCGTCGCGGGAGGCTTGGGAAAATTCGGCCCGCGGCCTCGCTCCCGCCGATCTCGCGATGCAAGTGGTAATGCCTGAACTCGATGGCCGCCTGCTCGCCGGCGCGATCTCCTTCAAGGCGCAAGGAAGCGCCGTCACCGATCTCGAATTCGCGCCCGAGCACCACGCGCCCGATCCCGGCGGCATCGCGCACGCCGCTGATCGTGCCATCGGCTGGCTGACGCTCGCCGCGACCCCGCGCGGCGAGCGGCGTCTCGCGATCGTGCTCGCCGATTATCCGACCCTCGCCGGTGGTCGCGCGCACGCCGTCGGTCTCGATACCCTGGCCAGTGTCGCGGAGATTTTCGATCTGCTCGGCGCCGATGGCTACACCCTCGCCCCCTATGCGCGGGACGCGCTGGCGGCATCGTTGTGCGATGCGACCCCGGCGCCGATTCTCTCGCTTGCCGATTATCTCGCCCTGTTCAGGCAACTCCCCGAGACGGCGCGTGAGAAAATCCTTGCCGCCTGGGGTGCTCCGGAGACCGATCCCGCCATCCGCGGCGATCATTTCACGCTCCGCCATCTCCGTCTCGGCAATATCCTTGCCGCGATCGAGCCCGATCGCGGGAACGCGCAGACGCGCAAGGCAAGCTATCACGACCCCGACCTGCCGCCGCGCCATGGCTATGTCGCGTTTCACCTCTGGCTACGTCATCACGAGCGCATCCACGCCCTCGTTCCTCTCGGCGCGCATGGCATGCTGGAATGGCTGCCGGGCAAGGCCGTGGCGTTGAGCGAACATTGCTTCCCCGCCCTGCTTCTCGGCGGCGTGCCGGTGATCTATCCGTTCATCGTCAACAATCCCGGCGAGGCGGCGGCGGCGAAGCGGCGGCTCGCAGCGCTCACCCTCGGCCATCTGACACCGCCCTTGCTGCGCGCCGGCTTGCACGGTGAGGCCGCCGGGCTCGAACGTCTGATCGATGACTACGCGGCGGCGTCGGGGCTCGATCCGCGCCGGGCGTCGCGTCTCCGCCGCGAAATTCTGACGCGCGCGCGGGGGTCCGGCCTGATCGCCGAGGCCGGGTGCGACGATGCCGCGAGCGAGGACGAGGCGCTCGCCAAACTCGATGCCTATCTCTGCGATATCAAGGACCGCCTGATCGGTGACGGGCTGCATGTGTTCGCGCGCCCGCCGGCGGTGTCACAACGGGCGGCGCTGCTCGCGGCGCTGTCCGAGGCGGCGCCGACGATCGACGCGGCGGAGATCGCTGCCCGGCTGGACGCATCGGCGCCGAGCGAGGGGCGGAATTTCCTCGCCGCCCTCGATGGCCGTTTCATCGCCCCCGGTCCGGCCGGCGCGCCCTCGCGCGGGCGGGTGGACGTGTTGCCGAGCGGGCGCAACATCACCAGCCTCGATCCGCGCGCGGTTCCGACCCGCGCCGCGGTGCAGCTCGCCGAGGAAAATGCCGCGCTTCTGCTCGATGATCACCTGCGGCGGCATGGCGCGTGGCCGGAGCGGCTGGTGATCGATCTCTGGGGGAGTGCGACGATGCGGACCGGCGGCGAAGCCTTCGCGCTCGCCCTGGTGCTGCTCGGGGCGCGGCCGCTCTGGGATGCGGGCTCGAGCCGGGTCAGCGGGATCGAGGTGCTGCCGCTCGCCGCCCTCGATCGCCCGCGCATCGATGTCACGCTCCGCATCTCCGGGCTGTTCCGCGATGCGTTCGCGACACAGATCGCGTTGTTTGACGACGCCGTCGGGATGATCGCCGCGCGTGACGAGGATGTGGCGTGGAACCCGCTCGCGGCGAGCGCGCGGCGCGGCGAGGCGACGCGCCGGATTTATGGCCCGGCGCCCGGCGCCTGGGGCATGGCACTCGGCGATCTCGAGGATCCGGCGACGGGATCGGCGGAGATCGGCCGCGCCTATCTCGCGCAATCCGCGTTCGCCTATGGCGCTAAGCTCGAGGGGGGCGCCGATGCGGCGGGATTCGCGGCCCGCCTCGGCGGCGCCGATGCCTATCTCCATATCGAGGACCATGGCGAGGGCGATCTCCTCGCCGATGACGAAATCGCAGCCCACGCCGGCGGGTTCGCCGCCGCCGCCACCCTCATGGGCGCCAGCCCCGCCCTCTATTACGCGAGCGGCGAGGCCGCCGGCAGGTTGCGCGTCAAGACCATGGCCGAGGAAATCACGCGGACGACGCGCGCGCGCGCCGCCAATCCACGCTGGATCGCGGGACAGATGCGCCACGGCTATCGCGGCGCCGCCGAGATCGCGCGCGCGATCTCGCCTCTCGCCCTGTTTGCCGTGACCTTGCCGGCGCGTTTCGATCGCCAGTTCGATTTGCTGTTCGCCGCGACCCTCGGCGATGCCGATGTCGATGCGTTTCTCGCCGAAGCCAACCCCGAGGCACGCCGGGCGCTCGCCAAGCGCTTCGCCACGATGCGCGCGCGCGATCTCTGGCGCTCGCGCCGCAACGATGTCGGGGAAATCCTTGCCGGAATCCTCTCGCGATGAGTATTTCACCATGACCGGGCATGATTATCTTCGCGATGGTGCCGCGATCTACGCACGCTCTTTCGCGATCATTCGCGATGAGGCCAATCTCTCGCGCCTTTCGCCGCCGGAGACGGAGGTCGCGGTGCGCATGATCCATGCCTGCGGCATGGTCGAGATCGCCGATGATCTCGTTTTCCACCCTGATTTCTGCCGCGCGGCGATCGCGGCGCTCACCGCCGGCAAGGCGATTTTTTGTGACGCGAAAATGGTTACGGAAGGGATCACCCGCGCCCGTCTGCCCGCCGCCAATCCGGTGATCTGCACGCTCGCCGCACCCGGGATCGCGGCGCTCGCGGCGCGGCTCGGCACCACACGTTCGGCGGCGGCGCTCGATCTCTGGGGTGAGGCTCTGGGGGGTGAG
>JAKCCP010000122.1 GCA_021841985.1 Pseudomonadota bacterium
GCGCCAATCGCGGGGCGCGCGCTTTCGTGACCGCCGCCGGCTCCGGCCCGCCGGCCATCCAGTCGAGCAATTGCACGGTATGCACGACCGGCAAGGTATCGGAGGCGAGCTGCGTCAAGCAGCCGATATTGCCGGCGGCGATCAGATCGGCGCCGGTCGCGACGATGTTGGCGAGTTTGCGCGTGCGTAGTCGCGTCGCGATGTCGGGCTGCATGAGATTATAGGTGCCGGCCGAGCCGCAGCAGAGATGCCCCTCGGCCGGCTCGGCGACGGTGAACCCCGCCGCGCGCAACAGGGCTTTCGGCTCGCCGGTGATCTGCTGGCCGTGCTGGAGGCTGCACGCGGCGTGATAGGCGAGCGTCAGGCCGGGGGGCTCACGTGTCGGGCGGTAGCCGATCCGCGTCAGAAATTCGCTGATGTCGAGGGCGATTGCCGCGATGCGCGCGGCGCGCGCGCGCCAGGGTTCGGGCTCGCCCCGAAACATGAAGCCGTAATCCTTGACCGTGGTGCCGCAGCCGGAGGCGTTGATGATCACCGCGTCGAGCCCGCCCGCCTCGATCTCGTGGCTCCAGGCGGCGATATTGGCGCGCGCCGCTTCCATCGCGTCGTCATGCTTGCCCATGTGATGGGTGAGCGCGCCGCAGCAGCCAGCGCCTTTCGCCACCACGACCTCGACGCCAAGCCGCGTCAAGAGGCGGATCGTCGCCGCGTTGATCTCCGGGTCGAGAACTTGCTGCGCGCAGCCGGCCAGTAACGCGACGCGCTGGCGGCGCGGCCCGGCGGCGGGATGGGCGCGCGGCCGCTCGATCGGGCTCGGTGGCGGAAGATGCGCCGGCGCCATCGCCAGCATGGCGGCGAGACGCCTGGCCAAAACGCCTTTGCCGGCAAGCAGGAAACGCAACGGCCGTGCCAGCCGCGCGGCGATGAGGGCGGCGCGGAACAGGCGCGGGCGCGGCAATACCCGCGCCAGTAGCGCCCGCAACGCGCGATCATGCCAGGGCCGGCGATAGGTTTCCTCGATATGGGCGCGGGCATGATCGACGAGGTGCATGTAATCCACGCCCGAGGGGCAGGTGGTCATGCAGGCAAGGCAGGAGAGGCAGCGATCGACATGGCGCACCACCTCCTCGCTCGCCGGGCGGCCGCTCTCCAGCATGTCCTTGATCAGGTAGATGCGCCCGCGCGGACTATCGAGTTCGTCACCGAGGAGGACGAAGGTCGGGCAGGTCGCGGTGCAGAAGCCGCAATGCACGCAGGTGCGCAGAATCTGATTGGCGACCGCGATCTCGGGGTCGCGAAGCTGTTCGGGCGTGAAATTCGTTTGCATGATCGCGGTCGGGGCGAAGGGTTTCAGAGGCCGGCGTGGATGCGGCCGGGATTGAGGATGAAGGCGGGATCGAAGGCCGCCTTCA
Organism: Pseudomonadota bacterium; assembly: GCA_021841985.1. Next base: position 1,413 of record JAKCCP010000122.1, read on the forward strand.
CCCGCCGCGCGATCGCGGCGAGCGGCGCCGGCTCGGCGGGGACGACATCGAGGCTGGCGCGCAACGCAGCGGGGGCGCGCATCAGCCACCAGACGCCACCCGCGGCCCGCGCGGCCTGGGTGATGGCGCGATGGGTTGCCGCCGAGGCTTCCGCCGCGATCCAGGCGAGGCCGCCGCCCCAATCGAGGAAACAGCGCCCGCCCAGGGTTTCGACCACGGCAACGATATCCGGCCCCGCCGAAGGCCGCACCGAGACCCGCCAGACCGCGTCATTCCCCTCACCCTCGCCGAGGGGAGCGGCATCGCGCACCGCCCGCCAAACGGCGCGGCTCGCCGCCTCGTCCAAAATCTCGGCCGCGCCGAATTCGGTGAGAAGCGCGCGCAGCCGCTCGCCGCGATAGCTGACGCTGGGGCGAAAATCCTCGACCCGGACCAGCGCGACCGCGGCCGCGAAGGGCGCGAGTTCGGCGACCCGCTCGGCTTGCGCGCGTGGCAGCCAGGCGGCGGCGGACGCGCCGAACGGCGCCCCGAGCGCCGCCGAGAGCGCCGCGACCCCGCCCCGCGCGTCGAGCCCCGGGAGCACCAGCGTCGCCATCGTCTCGGCCGCCGGCAGCACTTTCAGGGTGATTTCGGTGATCGCCGCCAGCGTCCCGAAACTGCCAGTCAGAAGCTTGCAGAGATCGAGCCCGGTGACGTTTTTCAAAACCCGCCCGCCGGCGCGAATGATCTCCCCGGCGCCGTTCACCGCGCGCAGCCCCATCACGTGATCGCGCATCGCCCCGGCGGTGACGCGGCGCGGGCCGGAGAGATTGCAGGCAACGACGCCGCCCAGCGTTTGCGCGCCTTCCGTGCCGAGAAGCGCCGTGAGATCGGGCGGCTCGGCGATGATCTGCTGGCCCGCGCTCGCGACCAACGCCTCGATCTCGGCGAGCGTGGTTCCGGCGCGGGCGCTGATGATCAGCTCGTTCGGGGCATAGAGCGTGACGCCGGCATGGTTTTTGAGGGACAGCGTGGTCTCCGCCTGCACCGGCCGCAAAACCCCGTCCTTGGTCGCGTGGCCGGCAAGCAGCAGCGGTGTCGCGCGCGCCCGAGCCTCGCCGATCGCCTGCGCGATCGCCGCTTCCTCGGCCGGGGCGAGCGTGCTCATGCGGCGTGCGGCACGGCGGGCGCGAGGGCCGCGGTGAGCGGAAACACCTTTGCCGTATTCAGCAGCCAATCGGGGTCGAACGCGGTTTTGATGCGCCGCTGCTGGTCGAGTTCGACGGAATTGAACTGCACCGTCATGAGATCGCGTTTTTCGACCCCGACGCCGTGCTCGCCAGTAAGACACCCGCCGACCTCGACGCAGAGCTTCAGGATATCGGCGCCGAACGCCTCGGCGCGATGGAAACTCTCCGGGTCGTTGGCGTCGAACATGATCAGGGGATGGAGATTGCCGTCGCCGGCATGAAAAATATTGGCGACCTTGAGGCCGTAGCTCTCGCTCATTTCGCCGATGCGGCGGAGCACTTCCGGCAAGCGGCCGGTCGGGATGGTGCCGTCCATGCAGAGATAGTCCGGGCTGATCCGCCCGATGGCGCCGAACGCGCCCTTGCGCCCCTTCCAGATCGCCGCCGATTCCTCGGCGCTTTGCGAGATCCTGAGACTGATCGGATCGAAACGCCGGCAGATCGCGCCGATTCGGGCGAGCAGATCATCCTGCTCGGCGATGCTGCCCTCGACCTCGATGATCAGCATCGCCTCGGCATCGAGCGGATAGCCGGCATGGGCGAAGGCCTCGCAGGCGTGGATCGCCGGGCGGTCCATGAATTCCAGCGCGACCGGAATGATGCCGGAGGTGATGATGGCATCGACGCAGGCGCCGGCGATCTCATTGCCGCGAAACGCGACCAGCATGGCGCGCGCGCCCTCGGGGCCGCGCAGGATACGCACCGTGACCTCGGTGACGATGGCGAGCTGGCCCTCGCTTCCGGTCAGAATGCCGAGCCAGTCATACCCCGCGGCATCGAGATGGGCGCCGCCGATCTCGATGATCTCGCCTTCGATGGTGACGATCTTGAGGCCGAGGAGATTATTGGCGGTGACGCCGTATTTCAGGCAATGCGCGCCGCCGGAATTCATGTTGACATTGCCGCCGATCATGCAGGCGAGCTGGCTCGAAGGGTCCGGGGCATAGAAAAACCCGGCCCCGCGCACCGCCTCGGTGATGCCGATATTGGTGACCCCGGGCTCGACCACGGCGAGGCGGTCGGCGTAGTCGATCGCGAGGATGCGGTTCATGCGCATGAGCCCGACCACCACCGCGTCGGCGAGCGGGAGCGCGCCGCCGGAGAGGCTGGTGCCGGCGCCACGCGGCACCACGCGCACGCCGTTTTCATGGCAGAAGCGCAACACCGAAGCCACCTGCTCGGTGGTTTCCGGCAGGACGACCGCGAGCGGAACCTGGCGATAGGCGGAAAGTCCATCGGCTTCATAGGGCTTGAGGCGCAGCGCCTCGGCGATCACCCCGCTTTCGGGCAAAAGGGCGCGAAGACCGGCAACGATGCGCTCACGCGCGGCGAGGGTCGCGGGATTCGGGGCTGGCAGGTCGATCATGGCATCCTCCCGACATCCACATCATATAGGTGAAGAGATGAGGGTTTGTTCTTTTTTGAAAAAAAGAACCAAAAAACTTTTTACCCGTTGGGCCATGTCTGCGGCACTGCCACCCCGAGAAACGGGAAGAAAGTCTTCTTGCTTCTTTTTCGAAAATAAAAAGAAGGGCTTTTACCCTGTTCCCTGACGCGCGGCCTAAGAAATCAGCCCTGGCGCGCCTTCATGCGTGGGTTTTTCTTGTTGATGACGTAAACCCGGCCATGGCGGCGCACCACCCGGCAGTTCTTGTCCCGCGCCTTGGCGGATTTCAGGCTGTTACGGATCTTCATGGCGGGTCTCTGACACTTTCTCTCGACGCGGCGGCCACCTGGCGGCGGTCCGGTTAAGCGTCTCGCGCGGCTTTGTCAAGCAAGCGGCGGCGCCTTGCCGCTGGCGATGGCGTGCCAGCGGACGAGGCGGATCTGGCCGGCTTGCAGCAGCCGCACCCGGAGCAGCCAGCGTTCCGCTTCCGCGACCAGGAGCTTGGCCCGGGCGAGGGACGGGCGGGCGCTGGCCAGCGGGCGGACCAGGGCACGCCAAGCCTCGATGACGGCCTCGACATGCCGCTCGGAGACATCCTCAGCCACCCGCACATCGCAGCCGAGCGCGCCGAGCAGGCCGGTGATCTCGGCTTGTGCCGGCAGCAGCGGGGGACGCTCCTCGAGCCGGGCCCAATCGGCGAAGCTGGCGTCCGGCGGGCGACCCGGCGCGGCGACGAGATCCAGCAAAACGAGTTGGCCGCGCGGGCGGAGCGTCTGCACCAGCGCCGCCAGCACCGGCTTCGGCGCGACCCCGGCGAGCGCGAACAATGAGAACGCATGATGAAATTGCGCCCGCGGCAATTCCGGCGCGGCGGGCTGCCACGGCGCCACCGAGACACGCTTGCCGTGGCCGCCACGGCGGCAATGCTCGACGGCGATCGCGACCAAGGCCGGATCGGCCTCGAAGCCGCTGACCCAGGCGCCGAACGCGGACGTGATGGCGGTGACCGGACCGCCGCTCCCGGCGCCGAGCAGCACCACGCTGGAGGCTTCGGAGAGTCCGAGCGGGCGCGCGAGCCGCACCACCTCCTCGGCGCCGTCGGGGAACAGGAAGCCCTCGCCGCAGAGATCGTGGCGAAGCGCGATCTGCGGGGCCAACCCGGCGTTCGGCGACCGATCGGGCGAGCGATGCGGCGATTCCGGCGCCGCCGAGGCCCCAGGCGCACCCGATGACGGCCCAGCCCCCGCCGCCGGTGGCGGCAGGGACAGCGCCGCCGGCACCGCCGCGCGCCGGGCGCGGCCCAGCAATTGCCGCAGCGCCGTAAAACTCATGATCTTCGCGTTCTCCTCGGTTCTCAGCCCAGAATGGCGCGATTTCGTGAATAAATTCTTGCCTTCCGCGCGGTCTCGACAGCCCTTGGAGGATCGGGCAGAGTTTGTCCCGCTGTTTCTCCGCCAGCCCGTCGTTCCGCCGGGCGCTCAACAAACCGGGCACTCGTCCCTATAAAGAGGAAACTGCCATGTCCGATATCCGCCGCCGCGATTGGCATCGCCGCGATCTGTTGCGCACCGGTCTCGCCCTCGCCGCGACGCCGGTCCTCCTGCCCCGCCGCGCCTTTGCCGCGCGGAAATTCAAGATCGCCCTCTCGAATTCCTATATCGGCAATAAATGGCGGATCGAGATGGAGAATCTGTTCAAGGCGGCGCTGGCGATGGAACCCTTCGCCGGCGAGGTGGAAGGAAGCTGGTTCAATTCCGGCAATGATGTCTCCAAGCAATCGCAGCAATTCTCCAACCTGATCGCCGAGCGGGTGGACGCCATCGTGCTCAACGCCGCCTCGCCGACCGGGCTCAACGGCATCATCAAACAGGCCACCGATCGCGGCATTCTCGTCGTCTCCTTCGATAACGTCGTCACCGCGCCGAGCGCGCTGAAAGTGAATACCGACCAATTCGCGTTCGGCCGCATGGGCGCCGAGTTCGTCGCCCGGAAAATGGGCGGCAAGGGCAATGTGATCATGGTCACCGGCGTCGCCGGCACCCATGTCGATCTCGACCGCAACAAGGGCGCCGA
>JAKCCP010000251.1 GCA_021841985.1 Pseudomonadota bacterium
GATCTACCGCCCCGATCTCCGGCCGGAGCGCGTTCGAGACCATCTCGCGCAGCCAGCCGGGCGCGATCACGTCGATATCGTTGTTGAGCAGCAGCAGGATTTCCCCCCTCGCCGCGGCGACGGCGCGGTTATTGAGGCGGGAATAGTTGAACGGGCCCGGCATCGGCAAAACCCGCACCCGCCGGTCATGCGCGAGCCGGGCGTAAAGCGCCGCCGTCGCCGGCTCGCGGCTGTCGTTATCGGCGATGATCACCTCGATCGCCGGGTAATCCGTCCGCGTCAGCACGCCGTCGAGACAGCGTTCCAGCAATTCCGCCCGGTCGCGGGTCGGGATGATGACCGAAACCAGCGGCGCCGTGGCGGGCAGCGGCCAGGCGATGCGATGGCGGTTTTCGCCCGCGATGGGCACGGCTTCGGCGGCGATCCCGCATCGTTCGAGATGGCGCGCGACGGCGGCGCGATCGAGCGCCGCCGTTTCCGCTGTCTCTCGCTCGTCGGGCGCCTCGTCGCGGCGGCGATGGCAGAGCACGCTCGGGATATGGCGGATGCGGGCAGCGCCAGCGGCGAAAGCCAACGCCAACGCCGCTTCATGCCATGGTGGCGCCGCGCCATCCGCCGGCAACCCGCCGATCCGGGCAACGAGATCAGACCGATAGGCGCTGAGCCCGGTGAGATAATCCTGCGCCAGCAGCAGATCGGGGTCGAAATCCGGCTTGAAATAGGGCGCCGATCGCCGCCCCTCGGCGTCGATCTGATCCTCGTCGGCATAGAGCAGTTCAGCCTCGGGATGGGCGTTGATCTCGGTCGCGAGTTCATGGAGCGCCTGCGGCGGCAGGAGATCGCCGGCCATGATCGGCACCACCCAGCGCGCCAACGGCGCCGTCCTCGGCTCCGGAAAATCGCCGGCGCCATCATAGCGCTCGGCCTCGGTGGTGATGAGACGGAGCCGGGTGTCAGCGGCGGCGGCGCGTTCGAGGCCGCGTTGCTGCGGACCCGGCAAGGCGCCGCGCGCGGCGATCACCAATCGCCAATGGGGATAAAGCTGGTTTTCCAGGGTGGCGATGGTCGCGCGGATACGCGCAAGCGATGCGTCATGCGCCGGCATGAACAGCAGGAAATCGGGATGGATCGGCAATTGCCCGAGATGGCGGGCGATCGCGGCCCGATCGGCGGGCAGCAGCCGGTCATATTTGGCGATCCAGTTTTCGTAGGCGTTGGGGTTCTTGTGCTCGAAAACCGGCATCAGAAAGCGCCGCACCGGGCGCCACAACATCCGGAGCACGGCGCCGAGAGCACGGTTGCGCCGCGCGAGCGCGCGCCCGGTCCGGATGCAGGCGAGCGAGAAATCGGCCAGCGACAGCTTGCGCCGCGGTCCGCCGCCAGAATGATTGTCCGCGGAAAGGTTCGTCATCGGCATGGCAGGGGCAGAAGGCTCATCCGCGATTTTTCCGGATCACGTGTAATGCTCATAATGTCTTGCATCCCCTAGTAACATGCCAGACCGGCGCAGACAAAACAAACTTGCCGCCGACAATCAGATGATAAAATATCGCCATTCGTTATAAAATAGACGCATGCCAAATAAAAAATGCGGCCCTGCTCAAAATTTTTTTGACCCGCCGCCGCGTTGCGATCATCCCCGACCCAGGCCAAACTCCGCGCCCCGGCGTTCGACCGACTCCGGTGACACAAAGGCCGCTCCGATGGATGACATTCTTGCTTGCGCGTCCCATGACGCGCCGTTTCGCGCCTTGCCGCCGGCGCTCGCCCATGCCTGGCTGCTCGCCGCCCATCTTTGCCGCGGCCGGGACGTCGTCGCGGTGCTGCCCCATGCGCAGGCGACCGGGCCGGCCGTGGTCGCCTGCGCGGCAAAGTCGCTCCGCCTGGTGGTGCGCGGCGAGGTCGAGCGGGGACGCGAGGCGCTTCCCGCGGGCGCTGCCGACGCGGCCCTCTGCCTCGATACCCTGGAGCGGAGCGCCGATCCGGCGGCGCTTCTCGCAACGCTCCGCGCCGCCTTGCGCCCGGGCGGCTTCGTTCTCGTCAGCGCCCGCGACCGCGACGTCGTCTCACCCCCGCCGCCCCCCCTGGGGGCCTACCGCCATGCCTTCTCGCGCGCCGATCTCGCCGGGCTGCTCGGCGCCGCCTTCGCCCATGTCGCGCTCGTGCCCCAACGCGGCTTCGCCGGCTTCGCCGCCCTCCCCGAGACACCGCGCGGCGCGCTCGTGTTCGATCACGCCACGCCGGATGCGACCATTGCCTCACCCACCCTGCCGCGCGCGCCGTTTCTGCTCGCCCTCGCCAGCGACACGCCGCTTCCCGCGCTGCCGGCGAGCCTGCTCCTGCGCGATGATTTCGCCGCCGTCGAAACCCTCCGCGCCGAGGCCGAGCAGGCCCGCGCCCTGGCGGCCCGCGACCACGCGATGATCGGCACCATCGCCGCGCGCATCGAGCGGCTGGAAGCCGAGATCGCGCGTTTGACGGCGAGTGCGCGCGAGGCCGAAGGCGAAGCCGCCGCGCTCCGCGCCGATCAGGCGAAACTGCTCGCCCTCGCCGGTCTCGGCCAGCGCCTGCGCGTCATCCAGCGCGGCTTCGGCGTGGCCCTCCGCGCGGCGCGAGAGGGCCGAACCCTCGCGCGCACGCGCCGCCATCGCGATGGACAGAAAATCGCCCTGCTTTCCGCAAGCCCGCTTTTCGACCGCGCCTGGTATCTGACCCGCAACCCGGAGGTCGCGGCGAGCGGGATCGATCCGGTGTGCCATTACGTCACCGATGGCGCCTTTCTCGGCTATGATCCCGGGCCGGATTTCTCGACGCTCGATTATTTCGCGCTCAATCCCGACGTGATTTCCGCCGAGGTCAATCCGCTCGAACATTACGAGCGTTTCGGCCGCGCCGAGAACCGCGCGATCCGCCCGGCGCGGCGCGATGCCGGGCCGCTGCCTGCGTCCGCGCCGGCGGCCGGGCAAGCCGCGCCGGCGCTCCGCGTCGCCATCCTCTCGGGCGAGGCGGAGACGCCCGGCCACACCTATCGCGTGATCCGCCTCGCCGACGCCCTCCGCGCCCAGGGCGCGATCGTGAGCACCCATGCGCCGACCACGAAAGACGGCAAGCCGGTCGCCGGCGAGAAGCTCGCCGATCGCATCGGCGTCGTCGATCTCCTCATCATCTGGCGCCTCGGCTGGAGCGCCGAACTCCGCGATATCGTCGAGCGGGCGCGGGCGGTGGGCGCGCGGCTCGTGCTCGATGTCGATGATCTGATGTTCGACGCCGAACACGCCTCGCCCGACGTGATCGACGGCATCCGCACCCGCGGCCTCGATCCCGCCGCCGTCAAGGGGCATTTCCTCGCCGTCCAGGAGACCTTGAAGGCGATGGATTTCGCCATCACGCCGACGCATTTCCTCGCCGGTGAAGTCCAGCGCTGGGCGATCCCGGCCTTCGTCATCCCGAACGGCTTCGACCGCGAGAATTGGTGGCTGGCGCGGCTCGCCGTTCGCGCCCGCCGGCTCGCGGCGCCGGACGGGCTGATCCGCCTCGGCTATGCCAGCGGCAGCCGCACCCATCAGCGCGATTTCAAGCGCGCCTCGGGCGCGGTCGCGCGGATTCTCGCCGCCCGGCCGCAATGCCGGCTGGTGCTGTTCCGCCATGGCCCCTGGCCCACCCTCGATAGCGAGGAATTTCCCGAATTGATCGGGGTCGAGGATCAGATCGAGTGGCGGGCGACGGTGCCGGTCGCGGAATTGCCGCGCGAACTCGCCCGCTTCGATGTCAATCTCGCGCCGCTCGAAGCCGGCAATCCGTTTTGCGAGGCGAAAAGCGAGTTGAAATATTTCGAGGCGGCGCTGGCCGGCGTACCCTCGATCTGCTCGCCGACGGCGCCGTTCCGCCGCGCGGTGCGGGAGGGCGAAACCGGGTTTCTCGCCGCCGACGAGGATGCCTGGCACACGGCGTTGCTCACCCTGGTCGATGACGCGGCGCTCAGGGCACGCATCGCCGAGCGCGCCTATCTCCATTGCCTCTGGGCGTATGGACCGGAGCGGCGGGGGGAAATGGCGGCGAGCTTTCTCGATCAGGTGCTGCGCCCCGGCCGCCAGGCGGCGCGGCAATTCGCGCTCGATATCGCGCTCGCCGCCCGCCCCGCGCCGGCCCTGCCCGCGCTCCCCGAGAGCGAGATCGTCTTCGCTCATGACACGCTGGCCCGCGGCGTCGCGACCGTCGTCGTGCCGCTCTACAATTATGCCGGCTACGTCGCCGAAACGCTGGACTCGATCGAGGCGCAGACTTTGTCCGCGCTCGATCTGATCGTTGTCGATGACGCCTCGACCGATTCCTCCCTCACCGTCGCCAGGGATTGGCTCGCCGCCCATCACGCCCGCTTCGGCCGCGCGCTGCTTCTGCGCAACAAACAGAATGCCGGCCTCGCGCGCACCCGCAACGCCGGTTTCGCGCAGGCCGAGACGCCGTATGTCATGCCGTTCGACGCCGATAACATCCTCCTCCCCGACTGTCTCGTCCGCTGCCTCGCCGCGATCGAGGAAAGCGGCGCCGCCTTCGCCTATCCGACGATGCAGCGTTTCGGCGGCGCCGACGATATTTTCGCGAACCTCCCCTATGACCCGATCCGCCTCGCCCCCGGCAATTACATCGACGCGACCGCCCTGGTGCGCCTCGCCGCCTGGGCGGCGATCGGCGGCTATCACGATATTCGCCCGACGGGGTGGGAGGATTTCGATTTCTGGTGCCGCCTCGCCGAGGCCGGCTTTTTTGGCGTGCATGTCGATCAGCCGCTGGTGCGCTATCGCGTGCATCAAACCTCGATGCTGCGCACCGTCACCAATATCGAGGACAATCTGCGCACGCTGCGTGGCAAAATGCGGCGGCTCCATCCCTGGACATTGGAGGGGCGCGTCGTGGGCCCACCCTCCGGGGCCCACCCTCCGGGGATTGAGTGACCAGCGAGGCTGGGCCATAAAAGAAAATATCCCCGCATCGGGCGGGGTAAATAAAACCGGGAGGAAACATGCAACGCCGATCCTTGCTGCAAGCCGCCGCCGGAATTGCCGCCCTCGGCGCCCTGCCGGTGGCCGCGCGGGCCGCGGAAAAAACCGTCGTCTATCTCACGCCCGGGCTCGATCTGCCGTTCTGGCGCTATCTCGCCAAGGGCATCGGCGATACCGCCAAGGCGCAGGGCTATGGCTTCACCGCCCTCGACAGCCACAACAACGCCGCGACGCAATTGAAAAACGCGCAGGACGTGATCGCCCGGGGCGTTGCCGGCATCTGCATCTCGCCGACCGACAGTTCGACGGCCCCGGCGGTGCTCGGCCTCGCGGAGAAGGCCAACATCCCGGTGGTCGTCTCCGATATCGGCACCAATTCCGGCGAATACGTCTCTTTCGTGATTTCGGACAATTTCGACGGCGCCTATGGCATCGGCAAAGTCTTGGCATCCAAGATCAAGGCCAAGGGCTGGCAGGATGGCAGTTACGGCATGGTCACCATCAGCCAGGCGCGCAAGAACGGCCAGGCACGCACCGCCGGCTTCCGCACCGCGATGCGCGAGGCCGGCATCACCAAGGAAGTGCCGCTGCAACAGATGCAATCCTACACCACCGATGAAACCTTCCGCTTCGTCCAGGACATGCTGACCGCGCATCCCGATCTTCGCGGCTTGTTCGTCCAGACCGACCAGCCGACCACCGGCGCCTTGCGCGCGATCAAGGCGGCGCGGCGCGAGGGGCAGATCCTGGTCGCCGCCTTCGACGGCACGCCGGAACTGGTGCAGCTCATCAAGGCCGGCCAGGTGGTCGGCTCGGGAATGCAGCAGCCCTATGAGATGGGCGTGAAATCGGCGGAAGCCCTGCTCGCCCATTTCCGTGGCGCGAGCGTGCCCAAGCAGACCTCGGTGCCGATCCTGGTGATCACCAGCGAGAACGTCGATCGCATGCTGCCGGTCATCAAGCGCACGGTATTCGCCGGCGAAATGGCCTGATGGCGAGCGTGGCGGCGGCGCGGGAGGCGGCTCTTGCCCCGCCGCCGCTGCTCCAGGCGAGCGGGATCGAGAAAACCTTTGGCTCGACGCGCGCCCTCGCCGGGG
>JAKCCP010000222.1 GCA_021841985.1 Pseudomonadota bacterium
TCGTCGCGCGGCTCGCGGCGGCGGGTGGTGTGGATGATGCCGCCTTCGCCCGCGCGCGGGCCGAGCGCCTTCATCGCGCCGGGCGCTCGCGCCGGGCGATCGCCGCCCATCTCGCCGCCCGCGGCGTCGCCGCCGAAACCGCGCGCGCGGCCCTCCCCGATGATCCGGAGAGCGAACTCGCCGCGGCGCTGGCGCTGGCCCGCCGCCGCCGTCTCGGCCCCTTCCGCGCCGACCCGGCGCCGGCGCCGGATCGTGACCTCGCGGTGCTGGCGCGGGCGGGATTTTCCCGGGCCATCGCCGAACAGGCGCTGACGATGAGCCCGGAGGCGGCACTCGCCCTGGTGCTGCGGTTCCGGCGCGGCGGCGCGTGAGCGCCCCGAGCTTTACCGCCGCCGGGTTTTTGCGCGGCGCCCGGCGCAGCCTCGCGGTCGCGGCAGGGCTCGCGCCGTTCGGCCTCGTGGTCGGCGTGCTCGCCGCCGGCAAGGGGCTCTCGCTGGCCGAGACCGGGCTGATGAGCGGCCTCGTTTTCGCCGGCGCGAGCCAGATCCTCGCCCTCGATCTCTGGACCCATCCGGCGCCGGTGCTCGCCGCGAGTTTTGCCGCCTTCGCCGTCAATCTCCGCATGGCGCTGATGGGGCCGGCCCTCGCCCCCTGGCTGGAGCGGCTTGCGGGCTGGCGGCTTTGGGGCAATCTCTTTCTGCTCGTCGATCATGGCTTCGCGCTCGCCATCGCCGAGGGCCGCCGGGGCGAGCGCGATGGCGGATTTCTGTTCGGCGCCGGTTTCGCGCTCTGGTGCGCCTGGCTCGCTTGCAGCCTCGCCGGGCATCTGCTCGGCACCACGCTCCACCCGCCGCGCGGCCATCCGCTGTTTTTCGCCGCCCTCGCCGCCTTCGTCAGCCTCCTCGTGCCGCTCTGGCGCGGCCGGCACGATGCCCTGCCCTGGCTCGCCGCCGCCGCCGTGGCGCTGCCGGTCGCGCGACTCGCCCCGCACGGCGCCTGGCACGTGCTGGCCGCGGCGCTCGCCGGCGGCCTGGTCGGCGCGGGGCTCGAAACCCGGCGGGGGCGATGATCGAGGCGAGCAATCTGGCGGCGATCCTCGGCATGGCGCTCGCGACGCTCGCCTGCCGTGCCGGCGGCTATTTCCTGTTCCGTGCCCTGCGCCCGACCCCCTTTCTGCGCGCCATGCTCGGCTATGTGCCGGGGGCGCTGTTCGTCGGCTATGTCGCGCCGGCGCTGGCGGCGGGCGGGATCAAGGAATGGGTGGGGGCCGCGGCGACGCTGATCACCGTTCGGGTCTCCGGCAATATCGCGATCGGCATCGCCGCCGGCACGGCGAGCGCCTGGCTGGTCTGGCTCGCGCGATGACGCCCAGAACGCGCCGCCGCGCGATGACGCCCAGAACGCGCCGCCGCGCGATGACGCCCGAGACCCGCGCCGCCGCGCGGCTGATGCTGGCCGGGGCCAGCGCCACGTTTCTTGGCGTCGGCATGCAGCGCTTCGCCTATTCGCTGTTGCTGCCGGCGATGATCGGGGCAAACTGGCTCGGCCCCGGCGCGGCGGGGGCGCTGGGGGCGGCCAATCTCGGCGGCTATCTCGTCGGCGCCCTGCTCGGCCCGCTGCTCGGCCAGCGCCTCGGCCTCATCGCCGCGCTCCGCGCCTCGATGCTGCTGGCCGCCGCCTGTTTCGCGCTCTGCGCGGTCAAGGGCGGGTTCCTCTGGTTCCTGGTCTGGCGCATTCTCGCCGGCGCCGCGGGCGGGACGCTCATGGTGCTGGCGGGGCCCGCGGTTCAGGCGGCGATCGCGCCGCGCTGGCGGGGACTGGCGGCCGGCCTCACCTTCACGGGCGTTGGCAGCGGCATCGTCTTCGGCGCGCTGGTGGTGCCGTTTCTGCTGCGCGACGGGCTTGCCGCCACCTGGCTCGCGCTCGCCATGGCGGGGCTTTTCGTCACCGCCGCCGCGTGGCGGTTGTGGCCCGCCACCGCGCCGGTCGCGCGCCGGTCGCTGTTTGCCGGGCTGCGCCATCCCGCGTCGCTGCGCCTGATCGCCGCCTACGCCATGGCCGCCATCGCCGCGACGCCGCATATGCTGTGGTGGCCCGATTTCATCACCCGCGGCCTCGCCCGGGGGAGTGCCGCCGGCAGCGCGTTCTGGCTGCTGTTTGGCGTGAGCGCCGCCGCCGGCCCGGCGCTGTGCGGCCGCCTCGCCGATCTTCTCGGCTTGCGCCGGGCGCTCGCGCTCGCCCTGCTCGCCCAGGTGATCGACACCGCGCTGCCGCTGCTTTGGCACGCGAGCGCGGCCTTGGCGGTCTCCACGATCCTTGCCGGGGCGACCGCGACCGGGGTTTCAGGGCTGTTCCTGCTCCGCACCCGCAGCGTCGGCGGCGAGGCGGCGCCTGCTCTCTGGAGCCTCGCGACGGCGGCCTACGGCGCGGCACAAACCGCGATCGGGTTCCTGCTCGCCTGGCTCTATGCCACGACAGGCAGCCATTTACCGCTGTTCGCGATCGGCCTCGCCGGCGCGGTGCTGACCTTGCCGCTCGCCGACGTCACCCCTCGACGCAAGATCTGAAGTTTACTTTCTCCCCACGGGAGCGGCCGCTTTCGGCTGGTCATGAAAAAGGGGGTGTTACCCCCCTTTTTGCAGCCCCGCGCGCTTGGCCCGGATCAGTGGAGATCAGACCACACCCGGCGCTTGACCGCATAGGTCACGCCGGTCAGGAAAATCAGGAACAGGATCACGCGGACGCCGGTCTGCTTGCGCTCCTCCATCTCCGGATTGGCCGCCCAGGTGAGGAAGGTGACGACATCCTTGGCCTCCTGATCGAGCGTCGGCTTCACGCCATCGGTATATTGCACCGAGCCTTCCTGCAGCGGCTGTGGCATCGCGATCTGATGGCCGGGGAAATAGGTATTGTAGTTCATCCCCGACATCAGCTTCACGCCGGGCGGCGGGTCGGCATAGCCGGTGAGGATGGCGTAGAGATAATCGGCGCCGCCCTCGCGCGCGAGTTCGAGCACCGATTGGTCGGGCGGCAGGGCGCCGCCATTGGCCGCGCGCGCCGCCTGTTCATTGGGGAACGGCGCCTTGAAGTGATCGGAGGGTTTGCCCGGCCGCTCGATCGGCTGGCCTTGATCGTTCACGCCCCCGGGAACCTGAACGCTCGCGGCGATCGCCTTGATCTGATCCTCGCTGAGCCCGATGCCTTCGAGGTTGCGATAATAGAGCTGGTCCATCGAATGACAGTTCGAGCAGACCTGCTGATAGATCAGAAAGCCGCGCTGCGCCGAGGCGCGGTCATAGGTGCCGAACGGGCCGCTGAAGCTCCAATCGATATGCGGCAGCGGCGGCACCGGGATATCGACGGTGCTGATCTCGTGCGCTGGCGCCTTTGCTTCCGGCTTGTCGCCCGATTGCGCAAAGGCGGCGGGAGCCAGCATCGCGGCGCAAGCGGCGGCAGCCACGGACAGGCTGAGACGTTTCAGGCCACGCATCACGCCTTCTCCATCGGCTTGGCGGTCGCACCACCGGGCATCTTGCCGCCGCCGAGCACCGGCCGGCTGATACTCTCCGGCAACGGCAAGGGCCGTTCCAGCTTGCCGAGGACCGGCAGGATGACGAGGAAGTGCAGGAAATAATAAAGGGTCGCGAGGCGGCCGATCACCACCCAGATCCCTTGTGGCCGGTGGGCGCCGACGGCGCCGAGCGCGAACACCGAGATCACCAGGAGCCAGAACAACTGGCGATAGATCGGGCGGAAGCGGGCGCTCCGCACCGGGCTGGTATCGAGCCAGGGCAATACGAACAGCACCGCGATCGAGCCGAACATCATCATCACGCCGCCGAGCTTGTTCGGCACCGAACGCAGGATCGCGTAGAATGGCAGGAAATACCATTCCGGCACGATCTCGGCCGGCGTTTGCAGCGGATTGGCCTGGATGTAGTTGTCGGGGCTCGCGAAGAAATTCGGCGCGAAGAACACGAGGGCGGCGAGCACGATGAAAAACACGCAGATCCCGACGCTGTCCTTGATCGTGTAGTAGGGATGGAAGGGGATGGTGTCCTGCGGCGTTTTGACCTCGATGCCGAGCGGGTTGTTCGACCCGGTGATGTGCAGCGCGACGACATGCAGGAAGACGACGCCGACGATGACGAACGGCAGCAGGTAATGCAGGCTGAAGAAGCGGTTGAGCGTCGGGTTATCGACCGCGAAGCCGCCCCAGAGCCAGGTGACGATGGATTTGCCGACCAGCGGGATCGCCGAGAACAGGTTGGTGATGACGGTCGCCCCCCAATACGACATCTGTCCCCAGGGCAGGACATAGCCCATGAACGCCGTCGCCATCATCAGCAGCAGGATGACGACGCCGAGCATCCAGAGCAATTCCCGCGGCGCCTTGTAGGAGCCGTAATAGAGGCCGCGGAAAAGATGGACGTAGACCACGATGAAGAACATCGAGGCGCCGTTCATATGGGCGTAGCGGATCAGCCAGCCCCAGTTCACGTCGCGCATGATGCGCTCGACGCTGTCGAAGGCGAGCATCGAATTCGGCGCGTAATTCATGGCAAGGAACACGCCGGTTGCGATCATGAGCACCAGATTGACCATCGCCAGGGCGCCGAAATTCCAGAAATAATTGAAATTCCTCGGCGTCGGGAAGGAGCCGTATTCCTTCTGCATCATGGTGAACACCGGCATCCTGGTATCGATCCAGTTGATCACCGGGTTCTTGAACTCACTCTTGTGCAGGCCGACCATCGCGCGCCACTCCGTTCAGGAAATCAGAAAAACCGCCTCAGCCGATCTTGATTTTGGCATCATTCTCGAAGGCGTAGGGCGGCAGGTAGAGATTGAGCGGCGCCGGCCCGTGCCGCACCCGGCCCGAGGTGTCGTACTGGCTGCCATGGCAGGGGCAGAACCAGCCCCCCCATTCGCCGCGCGGATCGGTCGGCTTGTTGCCGAGCGGGATGCAGCCGAGATGGGTGCAGATGCCGATCAGGACGATCCATTGCGCGTGCCCGGCCTTGACGCGATCGGCGTCGGATTGCGGTTCGATCAGATCGCCGAGCTTGACGTCTTCCGCCGCCTTGATCTCGGCGGCGGTGCGATGGCGGACAAAGATCGGCTTGCCCTGCCAGAGAACGGTGATGCCGGAACCTTCGGGGATCGGCGCCAGATTGACCTCGACCGAGGAGAGCGCGAGCACGTCCTGGGACGGGTTCATGCTGTCGATCAGCGGCCAGGCGATCGCCCCGGCCCCGACCAGGGCGCCGGCGCCGGCGACCATTTTCAGGAAATCGCGCTTGGTTGCGCCGTCTCCCGGCCCGTGTCCGGCGCCAGGATGAGGGGAATGAGCGGCGGTATCGGCCATCGTTACCTCGGTCCCCGCGCCTGTCGCGGAGTTATTGCCTCACAAAACATCACACAAGTCCGGACACCCCGAGAGCATCCGGGGGTGCCTTGCAGATATGAGCCGCGCGCATATTAGGCGCGCCCATGAGCGACTGCAACAGACCCCCTGATGGAGCGTCCGTCAACCCCGGCGCGGAGGGTGACACGGTGATTTCTCACCCCGCCGCCGCCCATCGCCATCGCCATCGCCATCGCCATCGACAGGAGCCGCCGCCGCCGCCATAACGCGGCGGCATGATCGAGATGCTTCCCCATCACGCCCTGCAAGAGCCCGCCCGCGCCTGGTTCGAGGCGCTGCGCACGCGAATCTGCGCTGCCTTCGAGGCCATCGAGGACGAGGACGATAGCGCCGATGCCCCGCCCGGCCGCTTCCAGGCCACATCCTGGCGCCGCCCGCAGGAAAGCGGCGCCAGAGCGGGCGACGACGGGGGCGACGACGGGGGCGGCGGCGGCGAAATGCGGGTCATGCGCGGGCGCGTCTTCGAGAAGGTGGGGGTGAACGTCTCCACCGTTTGGGGCGAATTCAGCCCCGATTTCGCGGCGCAAATTCCGGGCGCGGCCGAGGACCGGCGCTTCTGGGCGAGCGGCATCAGCCTCGTCGCCCATATGCGGAGCCCGCATGTGCCGGCGGTGCATATGAACACCCGCCTGATCGTCACCACCGAGGGCTGGTTCGCCGGCGGC
>JAKCCP010000284.1 GCA_021841985.1 Pseudomonadota bacterium
GATGACAGCGCGAAAAGGTCAAAAAACCGATAAAGCCCAGACGGCTCGGCGATCGCGCCGGTGAAATGGACGCGCCCGCCAAGCCCGCGCGCCGCGACCTCCCCCTCCAGCGCCGCCCGCGCCGGGCCGTCGCCGACGATGACGAGCCGAGGAGGAGGAGAAACGGCGGGCGGCGGCAGTGCGGCGAAGGCGGCGATCAGGCGGGAGAGGTTTTTTTCCGCCCGCAAGGCGGCGACGGTGCCGACCACCGGCCCCGGATCATCGCCCCAGGGCGGCGTGCCGGCGCGCGGGCCGGGGGCGAAGCGGGCGAGATCGACCCCGTTCGGGACATAGCGAAGCCGCCGCCGCGGCAGCCGCCAGCGCTCGGCGGCGATGCGATAGAGCGTCTCGGAAGGCAGCATCACCGTCGCGCGGCGCAGAAAGAGGCGCCGCAGCCAGACCCGGCGCGGGATCTGCCGCGCCCGCTCCTCGGGGCCGAACCCGTCCTCCATGTGGAGATGCGGGACGCCGACCAGCGCATTGGCCATCGCCCATTCGATCGTGCCCCAGTTGCTGGTCACCAGGAGATCGGGGCGGATGCCGCCGAGCAGCGCCCGGATGCGGCGGAGATTGGCGAGCGTTGCGCCCTTGCGCAGCGGATTTTCCGGAAACGTGACATCGAGCCCGGGGGCGAGCCGTGCCCGGCACGCGGTCTCGCCGTCCATCGCGATGATGGCATGGCGATAGCGGGCGCCGAAATGATTGGCGAGGGCGACGAGGCGCATCTGCGGCCCGCCGACCGCGAAGGTCGAGAACACATGAAGGAGAAGCGGCGCCGTCATCGCGCCGCCGCGTCGAACGCCTCGGCGAGGAAGGCCGCGCGATCGGCGACCGGCTGCCATAGGAGGGCCTGCTTGGCGTCCGAGCAGTCAAAGCGGGCGCGGAGGCCGCGCGAGAGCAGGTCGCGCCAGCTCGGCGCCGCGGCGCGCCGCCCGCCGAGCCGCTTGATCAGCCATTTCGCCCGCTCGACCAGCAGAAGCCACAGCGGCGATTGCGGATGAAAGCGGAGCGGCCGGCCGAGGGCGGCGGCGAGGGCGGCGGTGTAATCGCGGGCATCGAGCCGGACATCGCCGACCAGGTTGAAGGCGCGCCCGCCGATCCCGGATGCCGCGCAGGCACCCATGATCGCCGCCGCGACGTCGCTCGCGAGCACGAAGGGGAGCGGGTTGCGGCCGTCATTCCAGCCCAGGCAATGCTGCTCATTGTTGTAGACGCCAAGCCCGCTATGGAATGGCGAGGTGCCGGCGCCGACCACCAGGCCGGGGCGGAGAATGACCACTTCCAGCCCGTCCCGCCCGTTTTCGGCCAGCAAAACGCGATCGCAGATCGCCTTGGCGCGGGCATAATCGGCGCGTTTTCCGTCCTCGGGGTCGGGCGGGGTCGCCCCGGTCACCGGGGCTGCTTGCGGGCCGAGATAGAGCCCGGCGATCGAGCCGATATGCACCAGCCGGCCGACGCCGCGGGCGCGGCAGACCGCGGCCACCGTCTCGGCGCCGCCGACCATGGCGCGGCGGATGTCCTCGAAACTGCCGCCGCCGCCGCCATGGGCGAGATTGACGACCACCGTCGCCGCGCCGATCGCTTGCGCCACCGCCTCGGCGTCATTGATGTCGCCGCGATGGAGGGACACCGCCGGGTCATGGAAAATCGCCGGCAGATTGCGGACCGAGCGCGCCATGACGGCGACCCGCTTGCCCTCCGCCACCAGCCGCGCGACCAGATGCCGGCCGATGAAGCCGGTGCCGCCGAGCACCGCGATAGCGGCCGGGCGGTCCGCATCCGCGTCCTCCCGCCGCGGCGCCGGCGCCGGTTTCGCCGGCGGGAAAACCGCCGCGATCCGTTCGCAGGTCTCAACGAGAGCGGCGCCGAAAGCGCCGTCCAGCTCCGGGCGCGCCCCGGCCGCGAGCGCCGCATGGAAGGCGGCGATGCTGCCCCGCATGCTCAGGAAAAACGCATCGCTCGGCGGCCCGAGGCGCAGTATCGAACGCGCGTAGGCGGCGAGATTGCCGAGACTGTCACGGGCGGTCTGCGCCGCGAGATGCGTCCCCGAGAGGGCATGGTCGAGCGCGTCCAGCCAGCGCGTGCGCCCCTCGCGCGCGCAGCGATTGGTGAGGATATCGGCGGTCAGCACGCCGTCATCGCCGATGACGCTGATCCGCCAGAAGGGATAGGATTGCCCGACCGCGAAATGGAGCTGCGCCGGAAGGCGCGCCCCGGCGAGCGAGACATCGAGGGCGGGAAAAAAATCCACCCCGGGCGCGAGTTCGACGCCAGCCCCGGCGAGCGCCCGCACCTCACCGATCGGGCCCGCGAGCGCCGCGATCTGCGACAGCGGATGCACCGCCTGCTCGAGCAGGATATTGCCCGGCGCGTGGAACATCCAATGGCCGAACTGCCCGGCGGCGAGCTGACGGAGCGGCACGTTATAGAGGCAGCTCACGAAACGCGGCCGCCCGATCTCGCCCGCGGCAAGCGCGCGGCGGAGGCGCAGAAACGCCGGGTGATGGACGAAATTCTGATTGACGCCGAGCGCGACCTTGCGCGACGCCGCCTGCGCGATCAGCCGCGCGGCGTCGGCGGAGGTGACCGCGAGGGGTTTTTCGAGAAGCACCGGAATGCCGGCGGCGATCAGCGGTTCGGCGACGCGGTGATGGAGCGGCGGCGGCACCAGGACATGGGCGGCATCGAAGCCGCCCGCCGCGAGCGCCGCCTCGACCGAGGAAAACACGGCATCGACCCCGAATGCGCGCGCAAGCCGCCGCGCCGCCGCCTCGTTCGGGTCGATGACGGCGGCGATTGCGAGACCAGGGAGGGATTTCAGGGCCTCGGCATGGACGCGGGCGATGTAACCGGCGCCGACCAGGGAAATGCGTTTCACCGTTTTGCGTGCTCGTTTTGCGTCGTTGCGTCGGGTCTCGGGAAGCGCCGAACGGCGCGGGGAGAGACCAGTATTCCCTACCGATGGCAAATTCGGCATTAACGGCAATGCGGGGTCCGCGCAATCGCGGCGGAAAAGGGGATGGCGATGGCATGGCAGGGAAGGTGGCACGGGTTCGCGCTCGGCGTGGCGCTTTGGGCCACGCTTTCGGGCGCGGCGCAAGCGCGCACGCTGCTGGTCGGACCGGACCGGCTCCTTCACCTCCCGAGCCAGGCCGCCGCCATCGCCGCCGCCGGCGACCGGATCGAGATCGACCCCGGGGCTTACGAGGATTGCGCCGTCTGGCGCGCCGATCACCTCACCATCAGCGGCGCCGGCCCCGGCGTGGTCATCGAAAACCGCATCTGTCAGGGCAAGGCGATCTTCGTTGCCGCCGGCGCCGATATCACCCTCGCCCGCCTCACCCTCCGCCACGCCCGCGCGCCCGAACACAACGGCGCCGGCATCCGCGCCGAGGGGGGCGACCTCACGCTCCGCGCCATGCGCCTGATCGACAACGAGGACGGGATCCTCGCCGCTCCCATGCCGCACGCCACCATCCGCATCGAGAACAGCGTGTTCGCGGACAACGGCGTCTGCGCCCCGGTCTGCGCGCACGGCATCTATGTCAACGACCTCGCCAAACTCTCCATCGTCGGCTCGCGGTTTTTCGAAACCCATGACGGCCACCACATCAAATCCCGCGCCCGCGCGACCGAGCTGATCGGCAACACCATCACCGACGGGAAGCACGGCACATCGAGCTATCTCGTCGATCTGCCCAATGGCGGCGCCCTCCTGATGCGCGACAACATTCTGGAAAAAGGCCCGAAAACAGAAAATACCGGCACCGCGATCGCGATCGGCGAGGAAGGCGTGACACATCCCGCCGGCGCGATCACCATCACCGGCAACCGCTTCACCAATGACGGCCCGGCGGAGACGGCGTTCGTGCGCAACCTCTCTCCCATCCCGGCCCGGCTGCGCGACAATATTTTCGTCGGCAAAATCATTCCCCTGATCGGGCCGGGGGAGAGCGAATGAAATAGGAAGTAAAGTCTTTTTGCTTCTTTTTCTTCAGAAAAAGAAGATTTTCTTCCCCTTTCCCTACGGCACCGCCGCGCCTTGGGTTTCGACGTAAAGGCTATAGACCGAGGTGCTGGCGCACATAAAAAGCCGGTTCCGCTTGGCGCCGCCGAAGGTGAGATTGGCGGCGGATTCGGGGAGGTGGATCTTGCCGATCAGATCGCCGCTCGGGGCATAGCAGCGCACGCCATGCTCGCTCGCCGCCGCCCAGCCCATGCTGCACCAGACATTGCCCTCGACATCAAGGCGCAGGCCATCGGTGAAGCCGGGGGCGAAATCCTCGGCGAAAACCCGGCTTTTGCGCAGCTTGCCGCTCGCCGCATCGGCGTCGAACACCCGGATATGCGCGGGCCCGCCCTCGGTCGCGCCGCTATCGACGATGTAGAGCCGCTTTTCGTCGGGCGAGAAGGCGAGGCCATTGGGCTGCACGAAATCATCCGCGACCACCTTGGCGCGTCCCGTCGCCGGGTCGAGGCGATAGACGTTGTGCGGCAGTTCGTCCTCGCCCTTGTTGCCCTCGTAATGGCCCTTGATGCCGTAATTGGGATCGGAAAACCAGACGCCGCCGTCGGAGGCGACGAGGACGTCGTTCGGGGAGTTGAGCCGCTTGCCCTCGAAACGGTCGATGAGCACGGTGATGGCGCCGTCATGCTCGGTGCGGGTCACCCGCCGCGTGCCATGCTCGCAGGAGATCAGCCGGCCCTCGCGATCGACGGTGTTGCCGTTGCTGTTGTTGGAAGGGGCACGGAAGACGCTGACATGGCCGTCATCCTCGAGCCAGCGGAGCTGACGGTTATTGGGGATGTCGCTCCACACCAGATAGCGCCCGGCGCGGAAATAGGCCGGCCCCTCGGCCCAACGGCAGCCGGTCGCGATGCGCTCGATATAGCCGTTGCCGATCAAGGCCGAAAAGCGCCGGTCGAGTCGCTCCACGCGGGGGTCGGGATAGACCCAGTCCGCGAGCGGGCCGAGCGGGGCAAAGCCGCGTGTGTCGATCATTTTTTCCTCCCAGGTTTGCCGTGATCATGAGAAACTATACCGGAATGGCACCCGAAGTCAGGGTGGCCGCGAACCCGGAAGGAAAGCGACCATGACGCCGACGGAACCGACGCTGGAAGCCGTCTTCACCGCCGAGGTCACGGTCGGCGCCGCGATCGAGGCCGGCGGCACGGCGGGGCTCCGGCGGCGCATCGTCCCGATCCTCGGCGGCGCGGTGCGCGGGCCGCGCCTGGTCGGCGAGGTGCTGACGCTGGGCGCCGACTGGCAACTGATCGAGGAGGAGGGGGCGATCACCCGGCTGGTCGCGCGCTACGCCATGCGGGTGAGCGACGGCACGGTGATCACCATCGTCAACCGCGCCCTCCGGCACGGGCCGGCGGCGGTAATGGCGCGGCTCGCGGCGGGCGAGGCGGTCGATCCGGCGCTCTATTATTTCCGCGGCGCGCCGAGCTTCGAGGCGCCATCGGGGCCGCATCGCTGGCTCAGCGAAAGTCTCTTCGTCTGCTCCGGCGCCCGCGCGCCACGCGCCGTGGTGATCGATTTCTATCGCGTGGCATGAGCGGCCCGGACAGACTTTCCGTGTCGCGCGCCGAAATCACCTGCCCCTATTGCGGCCATCGCCAGACGGAGGACATGCCGAGCGACGCCTGCCTTTTCTTCTATTCCTGTGCCGGGTGCGGCACGGTGCTGCGCCCGAAACCGGGCGATTGCTGCGTGTTCTGCTCCTATGGCTCGGCGCCGTGCCCACCGGTCCAGCGCGCGCGCGCGGCGAGATAGAAAATTTTATAAGAATGAAGGGTTCTTTTTTGAAAAAAAGAACCAAAAAACGTTTACCTGTTTTCTTGGAGTGGCAGTGCCATCGGCACTGTCACGGCGGGGGAAAAGTCTTTTTGCTTCTTTTTCGGAAGTCAAAAGAAGGATTTTCTTTCCTTGATCTTCACGCCAGACACAGCGCGACCAGGCGCGGCGCGACGGTTTCCGGGTGCGGCAGGGTCGTCGGATCTTCGCCGGGC
>JAKCCP010000028.1 GCA_021841985.1 Pseudomonadota bacterium
TTGCCGCCGCTGATCGCCGGCGGGGCGGATTTGCCGCCGGCGCCCGGCGCTGGCGTGCTCGAGCGGTATTGCTTGATGTCCTGATCCTGCGCGCGTTCGAGATCGGAGAGCGTCGGCTCGGTCGGGATCGGGCCCGGCCAGACATTGCCCGGCTCCGTGGTCAGCGGCGCTTCGTTGGCCGGCTGCCCCTCGACGCGGCGGACATTTTCCGAGTCGCCGATCGGCAGATGCTCATCGCCGTGAAACCCGTAGGTATCGCCAAGGAAAGTGCCGAACCCCGAACATCCGGGCAGCAGCAGCGCAAGGCCGAGCAGCCAGCCGCGCGGGCGCGAGAGGGAGAGGGGGGGAGAAAAGGGCATGCGGCTGTTCTCGTCGATGCGGTGATGCGTCAGGCGATCAATGTGCCCCGCGCGCGCACGCTTCTCAAGCGGATTGCGCGGGGGCGGGAAGGCCGAGATGTTGCGCCGCCCAGTGCGCGATCGTCCCCGGCGCGTCAAGCGCCAGCAGCGGACGGTCGCAGCCGGGCAAGGCGGCGTCACTGGCGACGGCGACGATGTCCGGCTCCTCCGGCCAGAGCGGCGGCTTGCCGAGAGCGGGCCGGAAGACCTCGATTTTCGGATACGGCGCGCGCTTGAACCCCTCCACCAGCACCAGATCGACCGGTGAGAGATGGGTGAACAGGTCGGCGAAATCCATCGCCTCCCCGGCATTCTCATGCAACAGCGCCCAGCGCGTCTCGCTCGCCACCAGAACCTCATGGGCGCCGGCGGCGCGATGGCGGAAACTATCCTTGCCCGGCCGGTCGAGATCGAAGCCGTGATGCGCGTGCTTGATGGTCGAGACGGTGAGGCCGCGGGCGCGAAACAGCGGCAACAGCGCGAGAAGCAGCGTCGTCTTGCCGCTCCCGGACCAGCCGGCGAGGCCGAGCACCTTCATCGCCGCTCGCCGCTCGCCGCCGGCGCCTCAGGCCCGGCGGCGTGGCGGAGGCCGGCGGTGAGGTAATCCCAGCCGGTGAACAGCGTCAGCACGGCGGCGAGCCACAGCAGCGTCTCGCCGATCACCGCGACCGGAACGAAAGCGAAGCCGAGCAGTCGCGCGCTATCGTTGCCGGCGATCAGCGCGCCGAGGGCCGCGAGCTGCATGCCGGTCTTCCACTTGGCGAGCCGGGTCACCGGCAGGCCGACGCGGGTTGCGGCGAGATATTCGCGGAGCCCGCTCACCAGAATCTCGCGCAGCATGATGACGATCGCGGGATAGAGGCCGAAGCGGCTGAGACGGCTGGTGCCGACCAGCATCATCAGCGCCGCGCCGACCAGGAGCTTGTCGGCGATCGGGTCGAGCATGCGCCCGAAATCCGACATCTGCCGCCAGTGCCGCGCGAGCCAGCCATCGAAATAATCGGTGATCGCGGCGGCGGCGAACAAGATCGTCGCGGCGAGATCGGCCCAAGGCAGCCGGAGCGCGAGCAGCACCACCAGCAGCGGGATCGCGGCGATCCGCGACAAGGTCAGGATATTGGGCAAATCGGTCAGCATGGGAGGGCCAAACTAGCCTTTCCGCCGTGGCGGGGAAATGTCTTCGAGCCGCGCGCCGGGATTAAAATGCGCGTAAAGCCGCCGCGCGGTGGCGCGGTTGATCCCGGGCGCCGCCTCGAGATCGGCGAGCCCGGCCTGCTTGACGCCGCGCGCCGAGCCGAAATGATTGAGCAGCGCGCGCTTCCTCGCAGCCCCGATCCCGGAGACCTCGTCGAGTTCGCTCCGGATCAGGCGTTTCGCGCGCCCGGCGCGGTGCGTCGTGATGGCGAAACGATGCGCCTCGTCGCGGAGCCGCTGGAGGTAATAAAGCACCGGGTCGCGCGGCGGCAATTGCATCGGCGCATGGCCGGCGCGGTGGAACCATTCCCGCCCGGCGTCACGATCCGGCCCCTTGGCGATCGCGATCACCGGAAGCGCGCCGAGGCCGAGGGCGTCGAGCACCGCGAGCGCGCTCGAAAGCTGCCCGGCGCCGCCATCGATGAGCAGGAGATCGGGGCGGCTGGCGGCGGCGTCTTCGGCGTCGGCCGCGGCGAGGCGGGCGAAGCGCCGCTCCAGCATCTCGCGCAGCATGGCGAAATCATCGCCCGGGGTGATCGGGCCGCGAATGGCGAATTTGCGATAGGCGGATTTCTCGAACCCCTCGGGCCCGGCGACGATCATCACCCCATAGGGGCTGGTGCCCATGATATGGCTGTTGTCATAGACCTCGATCCGGCGCGGCGGCGCGGGGAGAGCGAAGGTCCGCGCGAGCCCCTCGCGCAGCACCGCCTGCCCGGCGGCCTCGGCGAGACGGCGCTCCAGCGCCTCGCGCGCGTTCATCCGGGCGAGATCCAGGACCGCCCGCTTTTCGCCCCGCCGCGGCACCGCGAGCGTGACCTTCCGCCCCGCTTTCAAGCCCCCCGCTTTCAAGTCCCCCGCTTTCAAGCCCCCCGCTTTCAAGTCCCGGGCTTTCAGGTTCAGCGCCTCGGCGATCAGCGCCGGCTCGGGGACCGCGTCACTGAGCAGGATTTGCGGCGGCGGCGGCTTGTCGTCGTAGAACTGGGCGATGAAGGCGGCGAGCACGGCGCCGATTTCGTCGTTTTGCGCATGATTCGGGAAAAAGGCGCGGTTGCCGTTGTTGTGGCCGCCGCGGATGAAAAACACCTGGATCGCGGTCTGCCCGGCGGTCTGCCAGGCGCCGATGACATCGGCGTCGCCGAGCGCCGCGGGATTGATGGCGCCGTGGCCCTGCACCTGGGTGAGGCCGCGGATGCGGTCGCGCAGCATCGCCGCGCGCTCGAAATCCAGCGCCGCCGCCGCCGCCTCCATCTCGGCGGCGAGCTGGCGCTGGATCTGGAGGCCGGCGCCGCCGAGAAAGGCCTTCGCCTGCTCGACCAGCGCGGCATAATCCTCGGCGCTGATCCGCCCGACGCAAGGCGCGCTACAGCGCCGGATCTGATGAAGGAGGCAAGGCCGGGCGCGATGGGCGAACACGGTATCGGCGCAGCTTCGCAGCAAAAACACCCGCTGCAATTCGGTGAGCGTCTGATCGACCGACCACGCCGAGGCGAACGGCCCCCAATAACTCCCGCGCCGTGTCTGGGCGCCGCGATGCTTGGTGATCTGGGGAAAGGGGTGGTCCTCGGTCAGCAGCAGCCAGGGATAGGATTTGTCGTCGCGGAGCACGATGTTGTAGCGCGGCTTCAGGCGCTTGATCAGCGTCGCTTCCAGAAGCAGCGCCTCGGCCTCGCTATGGGTGACGATGATCTCCAGCGACGCGGTCTCGGCAACCATCCGCCGCAGCCGCTCAGGGAGGCGCGCCGCCTGGAGATAGGCCGGCACCCGCTTTTTGAGGCTACGCGCCTTGCCGATATAGAGCGCGTTGCCGCGGCCATCGAGCATCCGATAGACCCCCGGCGCTTCCGGCAGCGTCGCGATCGCGGCGGTAATCACCCCCGCCCCGCCGGGGCTGGGCGGGGGGCTGGGCGTGGGGCTGGGCGCGGCGGCGCGTGGCCGAGCGGGAGGGGGCGGTTCCGACACCGCTTGGGGATAGGCGCTGGCCCGCGCGCGCTCAAGACCCAAGCCGGGTCTGCCGCCGAGGGTTGTGAGGCGCTGGCGCGGCGCCGCCGCGCGGCTTGTGGATAAGTTTGTGGGCAGAGCGCCCCGGACCGGCGCGGAATGCCCGGTTTCCGCCATTCGGTAAAATCAGCCCGATCGCGCGGATATAGATTAATCCATTGATTTTATTGAATTCTATCACCGGGAGCGCGTGAGGTTTTTAACGTCGCTCGCCACGGCCTTGGAAATCTTGAGGATTTCTCCCGCGGTGGACAATCGCCACCGGCCAGCCGGGGCAAGGCCGCTGGCGCCGTGGTGCCTCTACTCAGGCGCGCATTTCTTCCGCCGCGGAACCTCGGGATCGCGTTCCCGGGAGCCGGCGATGCGTGCCGGCCATCACTAATCCGCGGGATCGCCGACCGAAGCCGCGCCCCGGCGTGGCGCCGGGCCATCCCTCCGTGACAAGCCGCCGAAAGCCATGCAGAAATTCGTCTGCCATCAGAGGAGCACGATCGCCATGCGCAGGATCGAGGATCAGGGTGCCATGCCAAATCGCCGTGGCGGTCGCGTTCGGCGGCGCGCATGACCACGGCCGAGCCGCCGCCGGCGCGTGAGCCGCTTCGCCTGCATGCCCTCAAACGCGGCGATACCTTCATCGTCAGCGACCCCCTCGGCGACATCCTCGGCGACGGCGACGGATTGTTCGACGACGACACCCGGCTTTTGTCACGCTTCCGGCTGCTTTTGGGCGACACCACGCCGTCCCTCCTCAGCACCGCGATCAGTCACGACAATGTTTTTTTCACCGCCAATATGTCGAACCGGCCGCTGCCGCCGCTCGGCGGGCATCCGCTGCCGGAAGGGGTGATCCATATCGAACGCCGCCGCTTCCTCTGGCGGCGGCATCTCTATGAGCAATTGCAGTTCACCAATTATGGCGAGACCCCGGCGGTGGTGCCGCTGGTGTTGCTGTTCGAGGCCGATTTCCGCGACATGTTCGAGGTCCGCGGCAGCCATCGCGACGTCCGTGGCGATATGCGCGAGCCCGAATTGCAGGAGGCGGCGGTGCGCTTCGCCTATCGCGGCCTCGACGGGGTGGAACGGCAATCCCTGATCGCGTTCTCGGCCCGGCCGGGCGCGCTCGCTGCCGGCCGGGCGGAGTTCCACGTCGATCTCGCGCCGGCCGGCGGCGCCACACTCCATCTCGCGATCGGCCCGGGGGACGAGCCGTCGCCGTCGCCGGCGCGGTTTCGCGCCGCCGCCGCGCAAGCGCGGGCCACCATGTGGCGCGAACGCCGCCGCGCCGCGCGGCTCGCGACGCCGACCCGCCTCTTCAACGCCTGGATCGACCGCTCGGCCGCCGATCTCGCGCTCCTCACCACCGAACTGCCGACCGGCCCCTACCCTTACGCCGGCATCCCCTGGTTCTCGACCACCTTCGGGCGCGATGCCATCGTCACCGCCTTGCAGACGCTCTGGCTCGACCCGCGCCTCGCCCAGGGCGTGCTCGCCTTCCTCGCCAAGAACCAGGCGACCGAAACCTCGGCGTTTCGCGATGCCGAGCCGGGCAAAATCATGCACGAGGCGCGCAAGGGCGAGATGACCGCGCTCGGCGAATTGCCGTTCGGTCATTATTACGGCGGCGTCGATACCACGCCGCTGTTTCTCATCCTCGCCGGCGCCTATGCCGCGCGGAGCGGCGATCTCGGCTTCATCGCGACCCTTTGGCCGGCGCTGCTCGCCGCCCTCGGCTGGATCGAGCGCAGCGCCGATCAGCACCCGGACGGGTTTCTCGCCTATGCCCGCGGCGCCGCGAGCGGGCTCGCCAATCAGGGCTGGAAGGATAGCGAGGATTCGGTGTTCCACGCCGATGGCCGCTTTCCCGAGGGGCCGATCGCCCTGGTCGAGGTTCAGGGCTACGTCTTCGCCGCCCTCGGCGCCATGGCCGATCTCGCCGAGCGGCGCGGCGAGACGGCGCGCGCCGAACAATGGCGGGCCCGCGCCGCGGCCTTGCGCCGGGCGGTCGAGGCCAAATTCTGGATGCCGGAGGCCGGCAGCTACGGCATCGCCATCGACGGCGCCGGCGAACTCTGCCGGGTGCAGACCTCCAACGCCGGCCAGATCCTGTTCTCCGGCCTGCCGGCGCCGGAACGCGCCGCCCGCGTCGCCCGCCATCTCCAGGCGCCGCGCTTCGACAGCGGCTGGGGCATCCGCACCCTGGCGCGCGGCGCGCCGCGGTTCAACCCGATGTCCTACCATAACGGCTCGGTCTGGCCGCATGATACCGCGCTCTGCGTCGCCGGGCTCGCGCGCTACGGCCTGCAAGAAGCGGTTTTGCAGTTCACCGGGCAGATGTTCGAGGCGGCCGTCCATTTCGACATGCGGCTGCCCGAACTCTTCTGCGGCTTCCCGCGCGCGCCAGGGGAGGCGCCGATCGCCTACCCC
>JAKCCP010000129.1 GCA_021841985.1 Pseudomonadota bacterium
CCCGCTCCGAGGAAACGGGACAAAAGTCTTTTTGCTTCTTTTTCTTCAGAAAAAGAAGACTCTTTCCTTTGATTCTTATACCGAAAAATACTTGGCGCGGGCGTTGAAGATGACGAGCGCGCTGGTCGATTGTTCGGGATCGAGCTGAAATTCATCGGAGAGCGTGACGCCGATGCGCCCGGCGTCGAGCAGGCGGAGCAGCGGCGCCTGATCCTCGAGCCTGGGGCAGGCGGGATAGCCGAACGAATAGCGTGAGCCGCGATAGCCCTGGGCGAGCATTTTTTCCATCTCGCGATCGTCCTCGGCCGCGAAGCCGAGTTCGGCGCGCATGCGTTTATGGGTGTATTCGGCCATCGCCTCGGCCATTTCGACCGAGAGGCCGTGAAGATAGAGATAATCCTGGTAGCGGTTCTCGGCGAACCAGGCGCGCGCGACGTCGGAGGCGCGGGCACCCATCGTCACCACTTGCAGGCCGATGACATCGCGCCCGCCGTCATCGATGTCGCGGACGAAATCGGCGATGCACTCACCATCCTCGCGGGGCTGGCGGGGGAGCGTGAAGCGGCAAAGTTCGGTTGCGCCGTCCTCGGCGAAGAGGACGAGGTCGTTGCCGGTGCCGGCGGCTTTCCAATAGCCATAGATCGCCTGCGGCGCGAGGATGTCCTCCGCCTCGCAGAGTGCCAGCATGCGGCGCAGCGTCGGGCGCAGCTCCTGCTTCGCCCAGACGAGAAAATCGTCGAGCGAGCGACCTTGCTTGCGGAATCCCCATTGTAATTGATAGAGGCTGCGCTCGTTGAGGAAGGGGACGATGGCGCGCGGCACCGCCTCGATCTTGCGGGCGCCCCAGAACGGCGGCACGAGCGGCGGCTGATCGGCGGTGAGGCGTTGCCGGCGCCCGCGCGCAGCGACGATATCGACGGGCTGGAACGCCCGCGCATCGGCCTCGCCGAGTTTGCGCGCGGTGTTGCGCGCCCGCCCCTGGCGTTTGGCCTGGAGGGCGGCGAGGTAATCGTCGAAATCATTGCCGGCGACTTTCTCCATCAGATGCAGGCCATCGAAGGCATCGCGGGCATAGGCGACGCGGCCGGAGGCGTAAGAACGCACGCATTCGTCCTCGACATATCCCCGGGTGAGCGCGGCGCCACCGAGCAGAACCGGGATATCGACCCCGCCGCGGGACATCTCCTCGAGATTTTCCCGCATCACGACAGTGGATTTGACCAACAGGCCGGACATGCCGATGGCATTGGCGCGATGTTCGCGCGCCGCCGCGAGCATATCGGCGAGCGGCACCTTGATGCCGAGATTGATGACCCGGTAGCCGTTATTGGTGAGAATGATGTCAACCAGGTTCTTGCCGATGTCATGCACATCGCCCTTGACCGTCGCGAGCACGATGGTGCCCTTCTCCTGGCCGGCGATCCGTTCCATCATCGGCTCCAGATAGGCGACGGCGGCCTTCATCGTTTCCGCGCTTTGCAGGACGAAGGGGAGCTGCATCTTGCCCGCGCCGAAGAGTTCGCCGACGGTTTTCATCCCGTCGAGGAGAATCTCATTGATGATGTCGAGCGGCGCATGGGTGTCGAGCGCCTCGTCAAGCTCGGCCTCCAGCCCCTTGCGGTCGCCCTCGACGATGCGGAGGCTGAGCCGCTCTTCCACCGTCTCCGGGCGCTTGCGCTGCACGGCGTCCGCCGCCCGGCGTTCGGCGAAAACCTCGAGCAGCCGGGCGAGCGGATCGTAGCCCTCGCGCCTTCGGTCGAAAATCAGATCCTCGGCGATCGCCACTTCCTCGGGCGCGATCTGGTGCAGCGGGCGGATCTTGCTCACATGCACGATCGCCCCGGTCATGCCGGCGCGGACGGCGTGGTCGAGAAAAACGCTGTTGAGCACGGCGCGCGCGGCGGGATTGAGACCGAAGCTGATGTTGGAAAGGCCGAGGATGATCTGGATATCGGGAAACGCGGCGCGGATCGCCTCGATCCCCGCCAATGTCCAAAGGCCGAGCTTGCGATCGTCCTCGTTGCCGGTCGCGATGGTGAAGGTGAGCGGGTCGATCATCAGATCGGATGGCGCGAGACCATGCTGGCGACAGGCGAAATCGACCAGCCGCCGCGCCACCGCGAGCTTGCGCTCGGGCGTTTTCGCCATCCCCTCCTCGTCGATGGTGAGCGCGATCACGGCGGCGCCGAAGCGGCGCGCAAGCCGCATCCGCGCCGCCGCCGGCGCCTCGCCATCCTCGAAATTGATCGAGTTGATGATCGGCTTGCCGCCATGGAGCTTGAGCGCGCGTTCGATCACCGGAAGTTCGGTGCTGTCGATCACCAGCGGCGCGTTGACCGAGGAGGTGAAGCGGCGGATCACCGCCGCCATCTCGCCGCCCTCGTCGCGGCCGACGAAGGCGGTGCAAATATCGAGGGCGTTGGAGCCCTCGCCGATCTGCTCGCGGCCCATCGCGACGCAGCCGTCCCAATCATGGCGTTCCTGCAATTCCCGCCACTTCTTCGAGCCATTGGCGTTGCAACGTTCGCCGATCGAGAAATAGCTGTTCTCCTGACGCAGCGCCACTTGCGCATAGAGGCTGGCGACGGCCGGCATCGCCACGGCGCGGCGCGCGACCGGCCGCGGGCGCGGCGCGCCGTGGGACGCACCGTGGCGGGCGAGCATCGCGTCCAGCGCCTCGATGTGGCAGGTATCGGTGCCGCAGCAGCCGCCGATGACATTGACCCCGTCCTCGGTCACGAAGCGCTCCAGCCAGCTTGCCATTTCGTTCGCGGCGAGAGGATAGCAGGTATGCCCGTTCACCAGTTCGGGGAGCCCGGCATTGGGCTGGACCGAGATCAGGCGTGGCCAGTTCCGCGCGAGATAGCGCACGTGTTCCGCCATCTCCTGCGGCCCGGTCGCGCAGTTGATCCCGAGCAGATCGATGGCGAGCGCCTCGGCGACCGTCGTCGCGGCGGCGATATCGGGGCCGACGAGGAGGGTGCCGGTGGTTTCCACCGTCACCTGGACGAAAATCGGAATCTCTTTCCCGGCCGCGGCGCGGGCGATTTTGGCGCCGTTGACCGCGGCCTTGATTTGCAGCGTGTCCTGGCAGGTCTCGATCAGGATGGCATCGACGCCGCCGGCGATCAGGCCACGGCATTGCTCGGTGAGCGCCGCTTCCAGCGTGTCGTAATCGATATTGCCGAGACTGGGGAGTTTGGTGCCCGGGCCGACACTGCCGAGCACGAAACGCGGCCGGCCATCGCTGAATTCGGCGGCCGCCTCGCGCGCCAATTCGCCGGCCACGCGGTTGATCTCGAAGGCGCGCTCGCTGATCCCGAATTCGCCGAGGGTGATCGGACTGCCACCGAAACTATTGGTCTCGACCATGTCGGCGCCGGCGGCGAAATAGCCGCGATGGAGTTCGCGCACCAGGTCGGGGCGGGAAAGATTGAGGATATCGGTGCAGTTTTCATGCCCCCAGTAATCGCGCTCGACATCGAGGGAGAGCGCTTGCACGCGCGAGCCGACGCCGCCATCACAGAGCAGGACGCGATCGCGGAGGTAGTCGAGAATATGCGCGGCGGTCATGATTTTCCTTCAGACGGCGAAAGCGGGCTCGGCGCGGGCGGCGGCCATCGGCCGCGCCGTCCAGAGCCGCACCGTGAGCGCGAGATCGAGGCTCTGCGCGGTAGCGAGCGCGAGCCCGGCGGCGTGCAGCATGTCGGCGATCGCTGCCTCCGAGAAACCCGGCCAGCGATGGGCGAGGCGGGTGAGAAGATCGGCGCGGTGGTGCGCGGCGAGATCGATGAGCAGGAAACGCCCGCCGGGGCGCAGCATCCGCGCCGCCTCGGCGAGGGCCGCGCGCGGATCCTCGGCGTAATGCAGCACCATCTGCATGACCACGAGGTCAAAACCGCCATCGCCGAGCGGCAGGCGGTAGAGGTCGGCGCGCCGCACCCGGCAATGCGTGATCCTGGCGCGGGCGAGGCGGGCGCGGGCCAGAGCCAGCATCGCGGCGCTGGCATCGATGCCGAGCCCGGCGGTAATGCGTGGGGCGAGGATTTCGAGCAGCCGGCCGGTGCCGGTGCCGATATCGAGGAGATGGCCGAGATCGCCCGCCGGCAAGGCGGCGAGCAGCGCCTGTTCGAGCGCGGCGACGGGAAGATCGAGCGCGCCGGTCTCATCCCATTCGATGCCCTGGCGACGAAACTTCTCGGAGGCCGCGCGCGCCCGTTCGGCGAGCACGCGGGCGGCGCGGCGGCGATCACCGGCGAGTTCGGCGTCATCGGCGGGCAGGCGGGCGAGAATGTCGCGCGCGAGAGCGGCGTTTGGCCCCTCGGCGAGGGCGAACCAGACATTCGCCCCCTCGCGCGTGCGGGCGAGCAGCCCGCAATCGCAGAGCAGGCGTAAATGACGCGAGAGCCGGGGCTGTGACTGGCCGAGAATCTCGGTCAGTTCAGTGACGCAAAACGGCCCGCCCGCGATGAGCGCGAGAAGGCGGAGCCGGGTCGGCTCGGCGCTAGCGCGGAGCAGGGCGAGAAGGGATTGCATCTCGACGTGGAGATATAAACATATCTTTATGTCAGTGCAAGCGGCAACGCCCTCGCGGCAAGGGATCGCCGCCGATGGCGCCGCGTTATTTCCGCCGTCGCCGCACCAGTACCCCCTCGTTTTCCAGGCCCTGGATCTCCTCCGGGCTGAAGCCGTGGCCGGCGAGGATGTCGTCGGTATGCTCGGCAAAGCGCGGCGGCGCGGCGCGTGGCCCGCCGGGGGTGCGCGAGAGCTTGATCGGCGTCCCCAAGCCGCGCCAGGCGCCGATTTCCGCCACCATGCCGCGCGCCTTCGCGTGCTCGCTCGCCAGCGCCTCATCGACCGCGCGCACCGGCCCGGCCGGAAGCCCCGCGTGGAGCAGCCTGAGCGTGAGCGTCGCCCCATCGGCCTCGGCGAGAAGGGCCGAGAACGCGGCGATGAGGTCGCCGCGATGGGCGAGGCGGTCGGCGTTGGTCGCAAAGCGCGGATCGGCGGCGAGGTCCGGCGCGCCGAGTTCATGGCAGAGTTTGCGGAATTGCCCGTCATTGCCGGCGGCGATGAAGATTTGCCCGGTGCGCGTCTGATAGGTCTCGTACGGCGCGAGATTGGGATGCGGATTGCCCGTCGCGACCGGGCGGCGGCCGTTGAGGAAATAATTCGCCGCCTGCGGATGCAAAAGCGCCATCGCGCAATCATGCAGCGTCATGTCGAGAAACTGCCCGCGGCCGGAGCGTGCGCGCTCCTGAAGCGCCATCAGGATGGCGATCGCGGAATAGAGCCCGGTCGCGAGATCGACCACCGGGGCGCCCATGCGGAGCGGCCCGGTGGAGGGGTCGCCGTTGATGCTCATGAGGCCGGTCATCGCTTGCAGAATGGCGTCATAGCCCGGCAGCCCGCCGAGCGGCCCCTCGCCCCCGAAGCCGGAGACGCGGCAATGGATCAGGCGCGGGAAGCGCTGTTCCAGGCTCGCATAGCCGAGCCCCCATTTCTCCATCCCGCCGGGCTTGAAATTCTCGACCAGGACATCCGCGCCTTCGAGCAGGCGGAGCAGCACCGCGCGCCCGGCCTCGCTCCCGATATCGAGGGCGAGCGCGCGCTTGTTGCGGTTGATGCCGAGGAAATAGCTGGCATCGCGGCTGCCATCGGATTGTTCGAGAAAGGGCGGGCCCCAGTCACGCACCTCATCGCCCTGCGGCGGCTCGATCTTGATCACCTCGGCGCCGTGATCGGCGAGGATCATCGTGCAATAGGGGCCGCCAAGGACGCGGGTGAGGTCGATCACCTTGATCCCGGCGAGGGCGCCGGGCGAGAGGGGGGGCTGGTTCATCGCTGACGTTCCGTGGGTTCTGTCATCTGCCCCAGACGCGGGCGCAAAAGCCGGGGTAGGTCGCGCGCATCTCAGCGCAGACCGGCCCGCGCAGCAACGCGAGTTCGGCCGGCGTTGGCGGCGGCGTCTCGGGTATCTCGGGCGGCGTTTCATA
>JAKCCP010000056.1 GCA_021841985.1 Pseudomonadota bacterium
CGACAAGCCAGATCGCCCCGGCGCCGGTGAGGGTTGCGAACCGCGCCGCCATCTCCTCGACCGAGGGCGGCACCTCCTCGAAGGTGCCGGTGCCGGAGAGCACGTGATGGGCATAGATCGCCTGGATTTCCGGGATATCGGCCGGTGCGGCTTGACGGATGCGCATGCGGCCAGTCTAGCCGATCGGTGGCGGCTTTCGCCAGGGCCGCGGCGTGGCCGGCACCACCGTCATCGGCGCTATCCTGCTCACTCGGGCCTGCTCACTCGGGCCTGCTCACTCGGGCCTGCCCGCGCGCGGCGGGCGGGTCGAGCGCGACACGATCGCCCGATTTTGCGGCATATGCGCGGAAGGTGGCTACAAGCGGGGCAGAGTTCGCGAAAGATCATCAGTAAGATCGCGGATTTTTCTGGAGATTTTTTCTGGCATCGGTTTTGCACAGATTTCCCCCGGGCGCACCGCCGCCGGGCCCGAGCATGGGGGGCGAGCATGAAGGAGATATCGCGATGATCAAGAACCTGGTCGATGACATCAAAACCTTTCGCGCCGTCGACCTGATCGTCGGGGTGATCACCGGGGTCGTCGCCTGGGCCTATATGCTGGTCGGTTCGCCGCTGATCAACAGCGTCGCGCAGAGCATGGGGCCGATCGGACTCTTCTTCGCCTCGTTCCTGCTCGCCATTCTCTACATTCTTCTCACGCTCGGCTATCCGATCCGCAAAAGCGGTCTCGTCTTCGTCGTCGCCATGCTGGTGCAGGCCTCGATGCGCCTGATCACCGGCGATCCGTTCGGGTTCATCGCGCTTCAGGCCTATATCATCGGCGGGCCGCTAATCTGGTTTTCGACGCTGTTCTGGTCGGAATACCGCACCAGCTTCACGCGCTGGCTGCTGATCGGCGGGCTTTGCCATTTTCTGGTCGATGGCATTTTCTATATCTATCTCGGGATCGCGCCGCTCGGCGGCTCGATGCTTTATGGCTATCTCTGGGCCTATGGCGGCGCCAGCCTGCTCACCGGGGCGCTGATCGCGATCGGACAGATCCAGCTCTACAAGCTGCTTTCGGGAAGCCGGGCGATCAAGCAGATCTGGATGCCGACGCGCGCCGCACGTGGTGGCGCGACCAGCCTCGGTGCCGAGCCCAGCGCGGCGCATTGATGGGTGGCGCAGCGATGTCCGATGTCTTGATGTGCAACACCTCGACGTGCGACGCTGAGAATCTCGCCGCTCGCCCCAGCGCGACGGCTGCGGAGCGGATGGCGGCGCGGCCGCTTCTCGCTCTCGGCGGTGTCGATTTCGCGTTCGAGGAAGGACACCGCAAGATCCTCCGCGACGTCGATCTCGCCTTCGCCGCCGGCGAGCGTGTGCTGCTGCTTGGCCCGAGCGGCGGCGGCAAGAGCACGCTGCTGATGCTGCTCGCCGGCCTCATCCCGCGTATCGTCGGCGGCGTCGTCACTGGCGCCGTGCGGCTCGGCGGGATCGATACCCATCGTGTCGAAACCAGCCTCGCCGCGTTTTCCACCAAGGTCGCGATCGTGATGCAGGATCCGGAAAGCCAGATCACCTGCCTCACGGTGGCCGACGAGATCGCCTTCGCGCTCGAGAATTTCGGCTTGCCACAAAAAGACATCATCGCCCGTACCGAGGAAGCGCTGACGCGCTGCGGCATGGCGGGGATGCGCGACACGCTGGTCTATACGCTGTCCGGCGGCCAGAAGCAGCGCCTCGCCATTGCCTGCGCCTTGGCACGGCGGCCGGAAATTCTGATTCTCGATGAGCCGCTCAGCAATCTCGATCCCGCCGGTTGTGCCGAGGTGATGCCGCTGATCGTCGAGACCGCGTGCCGCGAGGGCAGCGCGCTGGTGATGACGGCGCATGATTTCGCGGCCTTTGCCGATCTGTTCACCCGCGTCGTCATCATCGCCGAAGGGCGCATTCTGCGCGATGGCCCGATCCGCGACGTCTTATGCGATGTCGCGCTGCTGCGCGAACTCGGCCTCGAGGTGCCGCTCTATCTGCAATGGGCGGCGGCGATGCTCGGGCCGGCGATGGTATCGGCGCCGCTTTCGCTCCCCGAGGCGCTGGCGATGGTTACGAATGCCGGCATCCGCCCGGCCCTTCCCGACGCTTTCCGCCTCGCCCGTCCAGATCCGCCCGCGGCGGCGGGGGTTTTGGTCGATGTCCGCGCGCTGGAAGTGGCTTTCGGCCGCCACACCGTCCTGCGCGGCCTCGATTTTTCCATCGACCGCCACGATATCCTTGCCCTGGTCGGCTTCAACGGCTCGGGAAAATCGACACTGGCGCTGACGCTGGCCGGCGCCATTGCGCCGCGAAGCGGACGCATCACCGTCGCCGGCACGCCCTATCGCTACCGGCGCGGTCGCCAGATCGGCCGCAGCGCGGCGCCGATCGGTTATGTCTTTCAATATCCCGAGCATCAATTCCTGCATGAGACGATCGTCGCGGAATTGCGCCATGGCCGCCCCGATCTCGGCGACGAGGAGGCGGGGCGCATCCTCGGCGCTATCGGGATCGGCGATCCGGCCGGGCATCCTTATGAATTGAGCGGCGGCGAGAAGCGCCGGCTGGGCGTCCGCGCGACCATGCTGCTCGCCCCCGAGCTTCTCATCCTCGATGAGCCGACCTATGGCCAGGACGAAAAAAACCGCAGCCTGATCGAGGGGGATCTGCTTTCCCTCCACCGCGCCGGCACCACCATCGTCGTCATCACCCATGACATGGACCTGATCTATCGCCTGGCGACGCGGGTGATGGTTCTGCGGCGCGGGGAAATCACGATGGATTCGTCGCATGCCGAATTCTTCGGCGGCGATGTCGATCTCGCGGCGCTGGGCCTTGCCGAACCACCGCTCCGCACGCTGCACCGCGCCATGGCGGCAGGCTAGCCGATGGCACGGGATCTTGTTCTCGGCTATCACGATGGCGATTCCCCGCTGCATCGCATCGATCCGCTGACCAAGCTGATCGCGCTCATCGGCGTCATCATCTTCGCGGTCGGCGCGCCGATCGACTACAATGGCTGGATGCTGCTCGGCTTGTTCGCGATCGCGCCGGCGAGCGGCGTCGATCTGAAAACCTTTCTCCGCCCGTGGTCGGCGCTCATTCCGCTCTGGGTGCCGTTCATCCTGCTGCCGCCGGTGCTGTTTCATCTCCAGCGCGGCTTTCTCGGCCTTGCCAATGACACCGCGCATCTGGTTCTGTTCGGCCACGACATCGCCTATTCGCGCTATGGCCTGACCTACGGGCTCAAGATCGCGGCGCGCGGCAGCGTCATCGGCATCGCCTCGCTGCTGGTTTTGTGGACGACGCATCCGCGCGATCTCGTGCAGGCCCTGGTGCAGGAATTGCGCGCCCCCTACAAATACGCCTGGGCGGTGTTCCTCGCCCTGATCTATGTCCCGATCGTCCAGCACGAGACGCAAATCCGCGGCTACGCCCTTCATATTCGCGGCGTTCAGTATCGCCGGCTGAGCCTCCGCGGCCTGCGCCTGCTCGCCATTCCGGTGATCTTTCGTTCGCTCCGGCGTGGTTTCGCGACCGCGCTCTCGATGGAGGCGCGCGGCTTCGGCGTCGCGCCGACGCGGGTTTTCCGCAACGATTTGCGCTACCCGAAGCCTCTCAGAATCCTTCGTGCCGCGGTGGTGATCGCGGCGGCGATTCTGATCGGGCTCGCGATCCGGAGCGGCCGCTTCGCGGTGATGGCGCATAGCTGATGGGCCGCAAGAAAACAGGAAGCATCCACCCATGACTCTGCTTACCGATGACGGCGCCGCCGCACGCCGCGAGGTGCGGCCCGAGTTTCATGTTCTGAAAGCGACCCCCGCGAACGTGCATTGGGGCTATTTCGACGCCGCGCGCGCACCCGCGCTCCGCGTCAAAAGCGGTGACATCATCCACGCCGAGGCGATCACCCATCATGCCGGCGACGCGCCGGAGTTGATGATGGATGCCGCGATCATCGCGCTCTACCGCGGCGTTCCGGAGGCCGACCGCCATCCTGGCGTGCATATCATGACCGGGCCGATCTTCATCGAAGGCGCGCGGCCGGGCGACATGCTGGAGGTGCATTATCTCGCGATGACGCCGCGGTTTCGCTACGGCGCCAATCTCGCTGCCCATTGGGGACATTTGTATCGGGAATTCGGCGAGCGCGAGCGCGTCACCATCTATCGTCTCGATCGCCGCGCGCTGATCGCCGAAGCCGTTTTCGCCTATGACTATCCGGACAAATACACGACCCCGGGGCGCATCATGGCGCGCGATGCCTGCTGCCGCGAGCCGGCGCTGGCCGGTGTGCGTGTCCCCGTCCGCCCGCATCTCGGCACCGCCGGCGTCGCCCCCGACGCGCCGGGGCGCGTCAGCACCATCCCGCCGGGGCGGCATGGCGGCAATATCGATAATTGGCGGATCGGCGCCGGGGCGACGATGTATTATCCGGTGGCGGTGGACGGCGCTCTGTTTTCGATCGGTGATCCGCATATTTCCCAGGGTGACGGCGAAATCAGCGGCACCGCCATCGAGGCCTCGCTCGATGTCGTGTTCCAGGTGTTTTTGCGCCGCGATTTCGCGTTTCCCTCGCCGCTGCTCGAAACCCCGGAATGCTGGATCACGCATGGCTTCGACGACGATCTCGACGGCGCCATGCGCGCGGCAAGCCTCGAGATGCTGCGGCTTCTCACCGAGCAGCTCGGATTGCGCCGTGAGGATGCCTATTCGCTGATGAGCGTCGCCGCCGATTTCACGGTGACGCAGGTCGTCGATGGCCGTCAGGGGGTGCATGCCCGCCTCCGCCGCGATCTGTTCCCCGGCGAGGGGAAATAGCGCCTGATCAGCGGGCGCGCGGCGCTACCCCCGGAAGCCGCGTCCGGCCCGCCAGAGCTGGATGCGGAACGCGGCGTAGGCGACCACGGCGGCGATGATCACCACCGGCAGCAGGGTCGCGGCAAGCCAGAAGGCGAAGGCGGCGAGCGCGACGGCGCCGAGGATCAGCGCCACCAGCGCCCCGGCCACAGCCAGACGCAAGAGCCAGGGTAGGGGCGTGGGCCAGGGCAGGCGGCCGGGGGAGCCTGGCGGGCGGGTGAATTCGCCCTCCGGCGTCATGTCGATGATCACGGTGCGGCGCGGTTTCATGGCGGGAAACACGTGGTCGGCCCAGGGGCCGGCGTCAAGCCCGGCTCTGCCCGCGCCACTTTCCCTCCCGCCGCCGCCGTGGCAGGTTCCCGGCAAATCAGCGGAGGGATGAGGCCATGGTGACAGGCGCGCGGCAGGCTTTGCCGGTCGATCTTGCGGGGATGCGGGTTGCGATCTCGGCGGCGGCGGGCGGGATCGGGCGGGTGATGGCGGATGGGTTCGCCGCCTCGGGGGCGCGCGTCTTCATCTCCGATATCGACGCGGCGGCGGTGGCGACCTCCCCCCATCCCGGCATCCGCGCCGATGCCGGCAGGCGCGAAGAGGTCGAGGCGTTCATGGCGGCGGCGATCGATCATCTCGGCGGGCTCGATGTTCTGGTCAACAATGCCGGCATCGCCGGGCCGACCAAGCGGGTCGAGGAGATCGCGCCGGAGGAACTCGCGGAGACGCTGCGGGTCGATCTCGAAAGCTTTTTCCACTGCGCGCGCCTGGCCATCCCGGCGCTGCGCGCGGCCGGGGGCGGGGCGATCATCAATCTGAGTTCGGCCGCCGGGCGTTTCGGCTTTCCCCTCCGCGCCCCTTACGCGGCGGCGAAATGGGGGGTGATCGGCTTCACCAAGACGCTGGCGATCGAGCTTGGCCCGGACGGGATTCGCGCCAATGCCATTCTCCCCGGCCTCGTCGATGGGCCGCGCATCCGCGCCGTGATCAAGGCGAAGGCGGTGGCGGCCGGCATGTCCGAGAACGAGCAGACCGACCGCGCCGTCTCCACGACCAGCCTCCGCTGCTTCGTGACGCAA
>JAKCCP010000378.1 GCA_021841985.1 Pseudomonadota bacterium
GCAGGAGATGCGGCCGCACCGGCAGATGAACGGCGGCGGCGGCGCTGGCGGTGGTGCCGAAAATCAAGACCGGCACCGCGAGCGGCAGGACGAGGAGCGGCAGCAGGACGCCGCCGCGCCGCGCCCCGAGCACGATCGCCGCGCCCGCCGTCCCCAAAAGCGAGAGCGCCAGCGTCCCCGGCAAAAGCCCGCCGAGCAGCACCGGCAGACTCTCCACCCGCACCCTGAGCATGAGCGCCAGCGGCGCCGCCGCGAGCAAAAGCGGCAGGCCCGTCGTCAGCCAGTGGCCGCACGCCTTGGCGAGCGCGATCGCGGCGGCCGGGAGGCCCGAGAGCAGTAATTGATCGAGCGCGCCATCCTCGAAATCGGCGCCGAACAGCCGGTCGAGCGGCAATAAGGCCGCGAGCAGGGCGGCGACCCAGACGATGCCCGGCGCGATCCGCGCCAGTTCCGCCGGCGCCGGGCCGATGGCGAGCGGAAACAGCGTGCCGGCGAGAAAGAAGAACAACAGCGCAGCCAGGGTATC
This sequence comes from Pseudomonadota bacterium, assembly GCA_021841985.1. The sequence goes on from JAKCCP010000378.1 coordinate 527, forward strand.
CGCGCCGTGACGCAGCGAAAGCCGAAGCTCACGCGCAATGAGCGAAAAAAACAATGTCATGTGAGAGAAAGTTGAGATGCGCCCGGAAACGGCAAATCGTGATGCGTCGCCGCGATCACCATGCCGCCGGCGGCGCGATGCCGATCCGAAAGCGCCCCGAGGGACGCGAGAGAAGACTCGTCGAGCCCGTTTCCCGGCTCATCGAGCAGCCAGAGCGGGGCGCAAGCGAGGGGGAGGCGCGCCAGAGCCAGCCGCCGGCGCTGGCCGGCGGAGAGGAAGCGGGCCGGCAGATCGGCGAGCGGGGCCAGGCCCAAGGCCGCCAGCGCGGCATCGATATCGCCGCCGCCGCTCGCGGCGAAAGCCAGGTTTTCGGCAACCGAAAGCCCCGGCTTCACCGCGTCCTGATGGCCGAGATAGGCGAGCCTCCGGGCGTGATACGAAAGATCGGCGAGCGCGTCCTCCCCCCGCCACAGCACAGCGCCGGCGGCAGGCGGAATGAGGCCGGCGAGCACGCGCAGAAGCGTCGATTTCCCCGCCCCGTTCGGCCCCCGCAGCAACAGCGCGCCCCCCGCCTCGAGCCGGAAGGACACCCCCTCCAGCACCAGCCGCTCGCCACGAAACGCCGCCAGGCCACGCGCCTCAAACCAACCCGCTCCCTCATGCGCCGCCGATCGCGCCATCCCCTGCCCTGCCCGCTTGTCGCTGCGCGGGGTATGGTCTAAGCCCGCGCCTCATGCAATGCGGGCGATCATCGCGATCGCCGCTTGGGCAGATGGAGCGCGCGCGCATGAAAACAATCGGCCAGGACAGCCTGAAAACCCGCCGCACCCTGACGGTGGAGGGCAAGGCTTACGAGTATTTCTCCCTCCCCGAGGCGGCGCGAACGCTCGGCGATATCTCCCGCCTCCCGGTCACGCTGAAGATCCTGCTCGAAAACATCCTTCGTTTCGAGGACGGCAAGACCTATACCGTCGATGACGCCAAGGCGATCGCCGGCTGGCTGGAAAACGCCCATTCCGAGCGCGAGGTGCCGTTCCGCCCGGCGCGCATTCTGATGCAGGATTTCACCGGTGTTCCCGCCGTCGTCGATCTCGCGGCGATGCGCGACGGCATCACCCGCCTCCATGGCGATCCCGCCCGCGTCAACCCGCTGGTCCCGGTCGATCTCGTCATCGACCATTCGGTGATGGTCGATGTCGCCGGCCGGCCGGACGCGCTTTCGCGCAATGTCGCGATCGAGTTTGAGCGGAACGGCGAGCGTTACGAATTCCTCCGCTGGGGGCAGGAGGCGTTCGGCAATTTCCGCGTCGTCCCGCCCGGCACCGGCATTTGCCATCAGGTCAATCTGGAATATCTCGCGCAAGCGGTGTGGACCGCCGAGGCCGAGGGCAAAACCTTCGCCTATCCCGATACGCTCTATGGCACCGACAGCCACACGACGATGGTCAACGGGCTCGGCGTGCTCGGCTGGGGGGTCGGCGGGATCGAGGCCGAGGCGGCGATGCTCGGCCAGCCGATCGCGATGCTGATCCCCGATGTCGTCGGCTTCCGCCTGACCGGCCGGCTCCGAGAGGGGGTGACGGCGACCGATCTCGTCCTCACCGTCACCGAGATGCTGCGCAAAAAGGGCGTGGTCGGCAAATTCGTCGAATTTTACGGCCCCGCCCTCGATCATCTGCCGCTCGCCGATCGCGCCACCATCGGCAACATGGCGCCGGAATATGGCGCGACCTGCGGCTTCTTCCCGATCGACCGCACGACGCTCGAGTACATGCGTCTGACCGGCCGTGATCCGCACCGCCTGGCGCTGGTCGAGGCCTATCTCAAGGCGCAGGGAATGTGGCGTGACGCGACGACGCCGGAGCCGGTGTTCTCGACCACGCTCGACCTCGATCTCGGCAGCGTCGTCCCCTCGCTCGCCGGCCCGAAGCGGCCGCAGGATCGCGTGGCGCTCGACAAGGCCGCCGGCGCCTTCTCGTCCGAACTCACCAAGAATTTCGGTGTCAGCGCCGAGGCGGCGGGGAAAAAGGTCCAGGTGGCGGGGAGGAATTACGAGATCGGCCATGGCGATGTCGTCATCGCCGCGATCACCAGTTGCACCAACACCTCCAACCCGGCGGTGCTGATCGCCGCCGGGCTGGTCGCGCGGAAGGCCCGCGCGCGCGGGCTTGCGCCGAAACCCTGGGTGAAAACCTCGCTCGCGCCGGGCTCGCAGGTGGTGACGGACTATCTCAAAAGCGCCGGGCTGGACGCCGATCTCGACGCGCTCGGCTTCAACACCGTGGGGTACGGCTGCACCACCTGCATCGGCAATTCCGGCCCGCTCGACGAGGCGATCGCCAACGCGATCGAGGACAACAAGCTGGTCGCCGTCTCGGTGCTGTCCGGCAACCGCAATTTCGAGGGCCGCGTGCATCCCAATGTGCGTGCCAATTACCTCGCGAGCCCGCCGCTGGTCGTCGCCTACGCCCTCCTTGGCACGATGAGCGCCGACATCACCACGGCGCCGCTCGGCACCGGCGCCGATGGCAAGCCGGTCCATCTCAAGGATATCTGGCCGAGCACGGCGGAGATCGCCGAAGCCGTCGGGAAGCATGTCACGCGCGAGAAATTCGTCGCCCGCTACAGCGATGTCTTCAAGGGGCCGGAGCAGTGGCAGCGCATCAAGGTCGCCGCGCACGAGGCGACCTATCGCTGGAACGACGGCTCGACCTATGTCAAGAACCCGCCCTATTTCAAGGATATCAGCAAGACGCCGCCGGGGGTCGCGGACATCGAGGGGGCGCGCGCCCTGGCGATTTTCGGCGATTCCATCACCACCGATCACATCAGCCCGGCCGGCAGCATCAAGAAATCGTCGCCGGCCGGCGAGTATCTCCTCACCCATCAGGTGCGCGAGGCGGATTTCAACTCCTATGGCGCGCGGCGCGGCAATCACGAGGTGATGATGCGCGGCACCTTCGCCAATATCCGCATCAGGAACGAAATGCTGCCCGGCGTCGAGGGCGGCTATAGCAAGCATTTCCCCTCCGGCGAGCAAGCGCCGATCTATGACGTCGCGATGCGCTACGCCAAGGAGGGGGTGCCGCTGATGGTCTTCGGCGGCAAGGAATACGGCACCGGCTCCTCGCGTGACTGGGCGGCGAAGGGGACGATGCTGCTCGGCATCCGCGCCGTCATCGCCGAAAGCTTCGAGCGCATCCATCGCTCCAACCTCGTCGGCATGGGGGTCTTGCCGCTCACCTTCAAGGACGGCATGGACCGCAAGACGCTGGCGCTCACCGGCGAGGAAACCTTCGCTCTCCTCGGCCTCGACGGGCTCCGTCCGCGCATGGATCTGACCCTCCAGATCCATCGCCCGAACGGCGTGACCGACGAGGTGGCACTGCTCTGCCGCGTCGATACCGTCGATGAGGTCGCCTATTGCCGTCACGGCGGCATCCTGCCCTACGTTCTCCGCGGCATGGCGGCCTGAACCGGCGCGGCGCGATGCGGCCGCCCGGGTTCCTCGCAAACCTGGGCGGCTTTCGGTTTGGCGCGCTGCCGGGGGCGGATCTCAGCCGGCTGCCGATCGCGCTCGATCTCCGCGCCATCAGCATCGCCGAGGGGGTGCGGGCGGCGCTGGCGGTCGCCGTCATCGTCGCCCTCTCCGGCTGGCTCGCCTGGCCGGGGCTGATGCAGGCGGCGCTGGCGGCGCTGTTTACCTGCATGTGCGACCCCGGCGGGCCGGTCAGCCGGCGGGTGCCGGCGCTGCTCAGCTTCACCCTGCTCGGGGCGGTGGTTTTCTGTGGCTTCGGGTTCCTCCGCGCCGTCGGCTACGCCGCGATCCCGTTCGCCTGTCTCGCCATTTTCGCCTTCAGCATGGCCCGCATCTATGGCCAGGCGGCACAGCAAGTGGGAGCGCTGGCGACGGTCGTGCTGGTGCTCGCCCTCGATCGCCCGTGGCCGGACGCCGCCGCCGCCTTCTCTGGCTTCGCGCTGTTCGTCGCCGGCGGTCTCTGGGCGGTGCTGCTGACGCTGGTGATCTGGCGGCTCCATCCCTATCGCCCGACGCGGCGCGCGGTCGCCGAAACCTACCGTGCCCTCGCTCTGCTCGCCGCCGATCTCCGCCGCGTTCTCGCCCGCGAGGACGCCGCCCTTTGGGACGCGCATGCGCGGGCGCATCGGCGGGCGGTGCGGGACGCGATCGAGCAGGCGCGTGACGTGGTGCTGACGACGCTTCGCCAGCGCGGCGCGCAAAGCCCGCGCGGCGCCCAAAGCCTGATCCGGCTGGAGGCGGCGGAGCAGATTTTCGCCGCCCTCATCGCGCTCGACGAGACCCTGCAATCGACGGCGACGCCGGCGCGGCGCGAGGCGGCGTCCCGGCTGCTCCGCCGTCTCGCGCCGTTATTGGCAACCCTTGCCGTCGCCATCGTCCGCGACCGTATCGCCGCTCCCGCCCGCCTCGCGCGTGCCATCACAGCACTCGCGGCGCCGATGGCGGGGATCACGGCCGAGGATCCGCTCGCCCGCATCAGCGCCGGTATCGCCGATCGTCTCAGGGTAGCGCTCACCGTCACCCTCCCCGCCGGGCTCAGCCCGGGGACGCAAGCGGATGGCACGAAACCGCCGCTCATCGCGCGCATTCGCGGGCCGCTCTCGGCCAATCTCACCCCCGGTTCGGCGCCGCTCCGCCACGCCGCGCGCGCCGCCCTGGTCGCCGCGCCGGCGCTCGCCATCACCTTTCGCGAAAACGGCACCTATCAGCACTGGCTGACCATCACCCTGATCTTGACCATGCAGCCCTATTTCGCGCTGACCCTGCAACGCGCGCTGGAGCGCATCGCCGGCACCGTCGCCGGCGGTTTCCTCGCCTCGCTGCTGGCGCTCGCCCTCCATTCGCCCTGGCAGCTCGCGAGCGCGCTGTTTCCGCTCACCATCGCCGCGATGGCGGTCAGGATGGCAAGCTTCGGGCTTTACATCACCCTGCTCACGCCACTCATCGTGCTGCTCTCGGAGCTGGGCCATGCCGGCGTCAGCGGGCTCGAAATCGCCTTCATGCGGGCGCTTTATACGCTGCTCGGGGGGCTGCTGGCGCTCGCCGGGGTGGTGGTTCTATGGCCGAGCTGGGAGCCGGAGCGGGTGCGCGGCGAACTCACCACGGCCCTTCGCGCCCATGCCCGCTATGCCGAGACGATTCTCGCGCTGCTGCTCGCCGAGGGCGACGACCCGCGCGCCGAGGCCGCGCGGCGGGCGGCGGGAATCGCCAGCAACAATCTCGAGGCCTCCCTCGCCCGCGCTTTGCACGAGCCCCATCGGGGGCAGCGCGAGCGCCTCGAGATCGCGCTGCTCGCCGATGCCGCGCTCCGCCGCCTGGCCGGGCGGCTGGTCGCGATGCGCCTTGCGCCGGTGTCGCTCGCCGCCGGGGATCGCGCGACGCT
>JAKCCP010000197.1 GCA_021841985.1 Pseudomonadota bacterium
GATCTCGCCACTGGCGATCCAACGGAGGCGGCAGCGCGGCTCTATGCCGGGCTCCGCGCGCTCGATGCCGAGGGCGGGCGGCGCCGGCTCGCGCGCATCGCCGCGATGACCGTGCCCGAAACCGGGCTCGGGCGCGCGATCAATGACCGCCTCGCCCGCGCCGCCTTTCGCGAAAACCATCGCCCGGTCGGTTAATTTTTCTCATTTTTTCTTAAAAAAAGCACAATCGCTAAAATTATTCTCGGCAAACCGGGGAAAATGTGATAGGTGCCCGGAGTGGCGCCGTTTGCCGAAGCATCGCGAACCGATGCGCCGCGGGTGGGGGTTGGCATTGCAGAACGACGATCATCAGCACGACGATCATCAGCCGGGCGATCACCCTCCCGAGGCCAGCCCGGCAACCGGCGGCAGCCGGCATTCGCCCGCCGAGGCGCCGCGACCGGGCGTGGACGCGGCCGCCGCTGGCCCGCGGAATGATACTTTGGAGACCTTGCTGCTCGCGGTCATGGCGGCGGCGCGCCATCATGGCGTGGTGCTCGACCGCGACGAACTCCGCTTGCAGCCGGAGGAAAAACCCTCGCCGGCGCAGCTTGCCGTCTGGGCGCGTGGCGCCGGCCTCTGGGCCAAGGCGGCGCGGCTGAGCTGGCGCCAGATCGTCCGCCTCAAGGGCACCGCGCCGGTGGTGATCCTGTTCAATGACGGCAGCGCCGGGCTCTGGGTCGGCGCCAATGCGACGCGGAACGTCATCTTCCTCCGCGACCCGCGCGCCGGGATCGAGGACGATCCGGCGCCGGTCGATGAATTGCGCCTGACCCGCGTCTGGTCGGGCGAGGTGCTGCTGGTCCGCCCCGAGCGCGGCGGCAACGAGGAAGAGGCGCCGTTCACCCTCGGCTGGATCGCCCGCATCGTGCTGCGCGAGCGGGCCGCGCTCCGCGACATCAGCATCGCCTCGATCGCGCTCAGCCTGCTCACCATCATCCCGCCGCTCCTGGTGATGGCGGTGATCGACCGGGTGTTGCAGCATCACAGCATGTCCACCCTCACCCTGCTGTCGGTGATCCTCGGCCTCGCGGTGGTCTGGGAGACGGTGCTCGGCTATGCGCGGCGCGAACTGACGGCGGTGGTCGCGGCGCGGCTCGATGCCCGCCTCAACCTGCACATCTTCAACCGCATGCTCGGCCTGCCGCTCTCCTATTTCGAGCGCAACCCCGCCGGCCAGACCATCCACCGCCTTTCGCAGATCTGGAAAGTGCGGGATTTCATGACCGGCAAGCTGCTCAGCACCTTCCTCGACGGGTTCACCCTGCTGGTTCTGCTGCCGGTGCTGTTTTACATGAGCGCGCCGCTGGCCTGGATGGTGCTCGCCGGCGCCGTCCTGATCGCCATCGTCATCCTGATCTTCCTGCCCCCGATGCGCCGCGTCATCGCCAAGGTGATCCAGGCGGAGATCGAGAAAAGCACGGTGATGATCGAGAGCGTGCATGGCGTGCGCACGGTGAAATCGCTCGCCATCGAGCCGCAGCAGCGCGATCTCTGGGATCTCAAGGTCGCCAACGCGGCGCGCTACCGGCTGGAGGCCGGGCGGCTCGGCAACTGGCCGAACACCATTGTCACGCCGATCGAGCGCTTCATCGAGCGCGGCGTCTTGCTGGTCGGCGCCTATCTCGTGCTGACCGGCGCCGCCAGCGTCGATCCCGGCGCGCTGATCGCCTTCATGCTGCTCGGGGTGCGCGTCGCCGCCCCGCTGGTCGGCATGGCGCGGCTGATCGAGGACATGGAGGAGGTGCGGAGTTCGATCGGCGAGGTCGGGATGGTGCTCAACCAGCCCGGCGAGATGAAAAACGCCGGCGAGGGGTTGCGGCCGCGCTTTTCCGGCGCGGTCAGCTTCGAAAAAGTCGATTTCGCCTATCCCGGCTCGAAAATCCGGGCGCTCGAAGGCGTCACCTTCAGCGTGCCGGCCGGCACCATGCTCGGCGTCGTCGGCCGGAGCGGCTCGGGCAAATCGACCATCACCCGGCTGCTCCAGGGCATCAACCGGGAATACGAGGGCTATGTGAAGATCGACGGCGTCGATCTGCACGAAATCAACCTCTCCTATTTGCGGCGGAGTTTCGGCGTCGTGATGCAGGATAATTTCCTGTTCCGCGGCACGGTGCGCGAAAACATCATCGCCGGCCGCCCCGGCCTCACCTTGGAGGACGCGGTGCGCGCGGCGCGTCTCGCCGGCGCCGAGGAATTCGTCGAGCGCCTGCCGCAGGGCTACGAGACCTTCATCGAGGAGGGGTCGGCCAATCTCTCCGGCGGCCAGCGCCAGCGCCTCGCCATCGCGCGCGCGCTGATCAATGACCCGCGCATCCTGATCCTCGACGAGGCGACCAGCGCCCTCGATCCCGAGAGCGAGGCGCTGGTGAACGCCAATCTGCTGCGCATCGCGCGCGGGCGGACGATGGTGATCGTCTCGCACCGGCTGTCGTCGCTCACCGAATGCGACGCCATCCTGGTCTTGGAGCGCGGCAAGGTGGTCGATCTCGGGCCGCATCGCGAACTCGTCGAGCGCTGCGCCATCTATCGCCAGCTCTGGCTGCAGCAGAACCGCCATCTCGAGGGCCAGGGCGGCCAGCGCCCGACCTCGATGCCGCCCCAGATCGCGACCGGAGAATAAACGATGGCCCGGAACGCCCTGATCCGCGCGCAAAACCTGGCCCCGGCGAGCGTCGCGGCGAGTGATGCGGCCTTCGCCGACACCCTGCTCGAATTCCAGTCGCCCTCGGCGGCGGTGCTGGCGACGCGCCCGATCGGCGCCGCGCGCGGCGTCATCTGGGTGGTTTCGGCAACGGTGATCTCGTTCTTCCTCGCCTCCGGCCTGATCAAGATCGACAAGGTGGTGACGGCGCAGGGCAAGGTCGCCTCGGAGGCCCGCACCCTGGTCATGCAGCCGCTCGATACCGCCATCGTGCGCGCGATCTCGGTGCATGAGGGGCAATTCGTGCATCAGGGCGACATGCTCGCCGAGCTTGACCCGACCTTCGCCGCCGCCGATCTCGGCGCGCTCCGCGAGCAGGTGCGGAGCTATCAGGCGGAGGTCGACCGGCTCGCCGCCGAGGCCAACGACAAGCCCTACGCGCCGCCGCTCGATAGCGACGCGACCCGGCTGCAAGCGGCGGTGTTCGCCCAGCGCGCGGCGGAAAAGACCTTCAAGCTCGAAAACTACCAGCAGAAAATCGACGGCCTGGAGACCACCATCGCCCGCAGCCTGGCCGAGGCCAATTACTATCGCCAGCGCCTCGCGGTCGCCGCCGATGTCGAGGGCATGCGCCGCGAATTGCAGGATCTCAAGGTCGGCAGCCGCCTCAACTCGCTCGCCGCCGCCGATAACCGCATCGAAATGACGCGCTACCTCACGCTCTCGCAGAACAACGCCGAGGCCGCGACGCGCGATCTCCGCGCCATGATCGCCGAGCGCGACGCCTATCTGCAGAACTGGCGGGCCGAGGTGCTGCAAAACCTCACCGATCAGGGGCGCAAGCTCTCGGATGCCGAGGAGCAGCTCAAGAAGGCGGCGCTGCGCCGCCAGCTCGTCGAACTCCGCGCGCCCGAGGACGCGATCGTGCTCACCGTGGCGAAGGTCTCGGTCGGCTCCGTCCTGCAAACCGGCAGCCAGTTCATCACCCTGGTGCCGGCTTCGGCGCCGCTGCTGGTCGAGGCCAATGCCGCTGGCTCGGATGCCGGGTTCCTGCGCGTCGGCGACCCGGTGGCGGTGAAGTTCGACACTTTCCCCTTCACCCAATATGGCGACGCCGAGGGGGTGGTGAAGGTGATCAGCCCCGACAGCTTCACCCAGAGCGATCCCGCCAACCCGCTGAGCGATCAGCCGCATGACCCGGTGCCGGGCGGGCGGGTTTTCTATCGCGTGCGGATCTCGCTCGACCAGATCAAGCTGCATGGCGTGCCGGAGGGGTTCAAGCTGGCGCCGGGCATGCCGGTCACCGCCGATATCAAGGTCGGCCGGCGCACCATCCTCAATTATCTCCTCGGCCGCGTGCTGCCGGTGGCGTCCGAAGGCATGCGCGAGCCATGAGGCCGTAACCCCTTCATGGCGGGTTTCCTCACGCGCCTTCTCGGTCTGTGGTCGCCGCGCGCCGGCTTGCGTCTCGCGCTCGAATGGGGCGAAAGCGGGCGCTGGGACCGCGCCTTTCCGCTGCTCGCCCGCGCCGCCGCCGCCGGGCTCGCGGAAGCGCAATACCGGATCGGACGCTGCTATCTGGAAGCGAGCGGGGTGCCGCCCAGCGCCGCCGAGGCGGCGCGCTGGCTGAAGGCGGCGGCGGAACAAGGCTTCGTCGAGGCGCAGGCGCTGCTTGCGACCATTTACCTCCGCGGCCTCGGCCCTCAAGACGGCATCGCCGCCGAGGCGCTGACCCGCCCGCGCGGCGCGCCCCTCGTCGGCGCGCCGGATTTCGCGGCCGCGCGGCTCTGGGCCGAACGCGCCGCCGCTTCCGGCTCTGCCGATGGCCAGGCGCTGCTCGCCTATATCCTCACCTCCGGTCCGGAAGCGGGCCGCGATCTCACGGCGGCGCGGGAATGGTATCGCCGCGCCGCCGAGGCCGGCTCGCCGCAGGGGCGGCTCGGCCTCGCCCTCGCTTTGCTGCGCGGGACGCCCGACGCGGCGGCGTTCCGCGAGGCGGCGGTGCAATTGGCGGCGGCGGCGGCGGCGGGTCTCGCGAGCGCGCAATATCTGCTCGGCGAGATGCATGACCGCGGCGACGGCGTGGCGCGCGATCCGGCCAAGGCGGTCGGCTTCTATCGCGCGGCGGCCGAGAAGGGGGTGCGCCCGGCGCAGGCGCGGCTCGGCCTCGCTCTGCTCGAGGGACGGGGCGGCACGAAAAACGTGCAGGAAGGCGAATCCTGGCTCCGCCGCGCCGCCCTCGCCGGCGACGCCGAGGCGGCGGCGGTGGTCGGCGATCTCTATGCCCGCGGCGGCGAATTGCCGCCCAATTACGCCGAGGCGGCGCTGTGGTTCCGCCGCGCCGCCGAGGCCGGCCATCGCACCGCGGCGCGCGCCCTCGGGCTCATGCACCTGACCGGCGCCGGCACCGCCCGCGACCCCAAGGAAGCGGCGCGCTGGTTCCGGGTATCGGCCGAGGCGGGGGACACGCAGGCGAAGGCCGAACTCGCCAAGCTCGTGCGCCAGGGCGCGGCCGGGCCGGAAGAACGCGCGCGCACCCGGGAATGGTTCGAGGAAGCGGCGCTGGCCGGCGATCTGATGGCGGCGTATAATTTCGGCGTCTGCCTCGCCGAGGGCGTCGGGGTCGAGCGCGATGACCGCCAGGCGGCGCAATGGCTGCGCCGCGCCGCCGACGGCATCGCCAATGCGCAATACTGGTATGGCCGCATGCTCATCGAGGGCCGCGGCGTCGCGCCCAATCCGGCCGAAGGCAGCGCCTGGATCGCCCGCGCCGCCGAGGCCGGCATGGTCGAGGCGCAGGTGGCGCTGGCCGAGCTTCTGGTCAGCGGCGGCGGCGGCCGGCAGGATCATCCGGCGGCGCTCGGCTGGTTTCGCCGCGCCGCCGAACACGGCCATGTCGGCGCCATGTTCGCGATCGGGGCGCTGCTCGGCGGCGGCCATGAGGTGCCGGTGAACCGCGCCGAGGCGGCGCTCTGGTTTCGCCGCGCCGCCGAGCGCGGGCATGGCCACGCGCAGATGATGCTCGGCCGCTATCTCGCGCGCGGCCTCGCCGGGCGGCAGGATCCGAAGGAGGCGCGGCAATGGCTGGAGCGCGCGGTCGCGCAGGGGATCACCGAGGCCACCGGCGATCTCACCCATCTCCCCTCGCCCGAAGACGCGCCGGCGCCGCGCCACGCCGGGCAGAGCGCCTGAACGCGGTGCGGCCGCGGGCGCGACGGGCGCGACGGACGCGACGGTCAGC
>JAKCCP010000388.1 GCA_021841985.1 Pseudomonadota bacterium
CGGGGCTGCACCGAGGCCGGTTGCGCCCTGGTCGGCGGCGAGACCGCCGAAATGCCGGGGCTCTATGGCGGGGAGGATTACGACCTCGCGGGCTTCGCCGTCGGTGCCGCCGAGCGCGGCCAGTTGCTGCCCAAAGATGTGGTGCCGGGCGATACGGTCTTGGGTCTCGCAGCGAGCGGGCTGCATGCCAACGGTTTCTCCCTGGTGCGGCACATCGTCGCCACGAGCGGGGTTTCGCTGGCCGCCCCGGCCCCGTTCGCCCCCGCGATGAGCCTCACCGAGGCTTTGCTCCAGCCGACGCAGCTCTATGTCAAAAGCCTGCTCGCGCTGCACCGCGCCGGGTTGCTGCGCGCGGCGGCGCACATCACCGGCGGCGGTCTGCCCGGCAATCTGCGGCGCGTGCTCCCCGAGGGCATGGTCGCGGCGCTCGATGCCGGAGCCTGGACGGTGCCGCCCGTGTTCCGTTGGCTGGCGCAAGCCGGTGGGGTCACGCCGGAAGAGATGCTGCGCGTCTTTAATTGCGGCATTGGCATGGCGGTGGTGGTGGCGGATGCGGCGCGCGCCGAGGCGGTGCTTGCCGCCGCTGGGGAACGGGTGTTCCGCATCGGTCGGATCGAGGCGGCTCTTGGGCCGGGGGCGGTTCGCATCGATCCGCCGGACAACTGGCTCGCCTGATGGCCCCCGTGCGCCGCAAGCGGGTTGGCGTGCTGATCAGCGGGCGTGGTTCCAACCTCGCAGCCCTCCTCGCCGCATCGCGCGACGCCGCCTTCCCCGCCGAGATCGCGCTGGTGATCTCCAACCTCGCCAACGCTGGCGGATTGGCCGTCGCGGAAGCGCATCGGATACCGGCGCTCACCATCGCGCATCGCGACTTCCCCCGCGACCGCGCCCGGCATGAGGCCGCGATCTCCACAGAGCTTGAACGCCACGGTATCGAGATCGTCTGCCTCGCCGGCTATATGCGCCTGCTCACGCCCTTTCTCGTCACCCGTTTTGCCGGGCGGATGCTCAACATTCACCCCAGCCTGCTGCCCGCCTTCCCTGGTCTCGACACCCACGCCCGGGCGCTTGCCGCTGGCGTCAAGTTGCATGGCTGCACCGTCCATCTGGTGACGGAGCGGATGGATGAGGGCCCGATTCTCGCCCAGGCGGCGGTGCCGGTGCGGCCCGGCGATACGCCAAATCTGCTTGGTGCCCGTGTGCTGGCCCAGGAGCATCTTCTCTATCCCCTGGCGCTCCGCTTGTTCGCCAGCGCCCTGCCGGGCACAGCCGCGGCGGAAACGGCAGCGCTTTGTAATCCAGTGTCTGATTAAATACTGGTTGCGGATTTTCGGGTTCAAAGGAGTTGCGGCAGTCGTTGGCGATGGACTCCTGATGGAGCATGGGCAGCGCCGAAGTGTTGGAGAAAGTTTTTTTGTGCGGCTCCGGCATTTTATTGTTGTTCTGGCGCACGAAATCGGGGCGCGGCATGGCATCCTCTTCGAAAAGGCGCTGCGGCGTGATTATTCCTGACAGAAGAGGCGCAGGTTGATCATTGCTCGAACTGCGCGATGCTCAATCTCGTCGGAATCGACGGCCATTGCTGGCTGTTCGCCATTTCCACCCCCCAAACAATGGGTTTTTGCCAAGCCCGGAGAATATCGTAAAAACTCCTGTAATTTCAATAATTTGCAGCCGAACACGCCCGCCGGAAAACCCCGCAACCGGGAGGCGCAGAGCGGCTTGCGGTACTGCGTTCGAGCTCATACCGCAATATCCGGGCAAGAAATTACCCCACCCGATCACCCTGCTACGCTGCCGAAAATGTCGATCACGGATTTTGGGGGTGGTGGCTCTCTTGCCGGGGCGCTCTTGCTCTGCTAGAGGCGCCCCCCACCGCTATTTTTACCGATTGATGCCCGTGGCCCGGCCGGATCGGCCGTGCGCGGCAGCCAAGCAGGAGAGGCGAGAGCCATGGCAGTCCCCAAGCGAAAGACTTCGCCCTCGCGGCGCGGCATGCGGCGCAGTCATCAGGCGCTCGGGCCGGAAGCCCATGCGGATTGCCCGAACTGCGGCGAATTGAAGCGCCCGCATCACGTTTGCAGCCATTGCGGCCATTATGACGGCCGCGAGATCGCGGTGGCGGGCCGGGAATTGAAACGCGCCGTGCGGGCCTAAGAGCAGAAATCTGGTGTTTCGGCCCGCGCCCTCAAGTCGATTGCACGTCCCGTGAGCGTGCCCTTCACGCTTGCGGTTGATGCGATGGGCGGGGATGGCGCGCCGGAGATGGTGGTGGCTGGCCTCGGGATCGCGCTTGAGCGCCACCCCGAGGCGCGGCTTTTGGTATTCGGCGATGAGGCGCGCGTGGGCCCGCTGCTGCGTCGGCATCGCCGGGTCGCGGCGTGTTGCACGCTGCGCCACGCCCCCGAGGTGATCACCGGTGATCTCAAGCCAATCCCGGCCCTTCGCCTGCGTCAGGCCTCGATGCGTCTCGCAATCGACGCGGTCGCCGAGGGCGAGGCCGAAGGCGTGGTTTCGGCGGGCAATACCGGGGCGCTGCTGGCGATGGCGAAAATCGTCATCAAGATGCTGCCGGGGATCGACCGGCCGGCGATCGCGGGCATCGCGCCCTCGGCCAAGGGCGATGTGGTGCTGCTCGATCTTGGCGCCAATATCACCTGCGATGTCCGCAATCTGGTGGAATTCGCGGTGATGGGCGAGGTTTTCGCTCGCGCCGTGCTCGGCCTGCCGGCGCCCAGCATTGGCCTGCTCAATGTCGGCTCGGAGGAACAAAAGGGCGATGACCGGGTGCGCCAAGCCGCCGAGATCCTCAAGGCGAGCCCGATCGGGCCGCAATTCAAGGGTTTCGTCGAGGGCCACGACATCGCCGCCGGCACCACCGACGTCGTGGTCACCGATGGTTTTACCGGCAATGTCGCGCTCAAGACCGCCGAGGGCGCGCTGCATCTCGTGGGCGAGATGCTGCATCAGGTGTTCACCGCGAGCCTGGCCGCCCGGCTCGGGTATCTGCTCGCCAAATCGAGCCTCGAGCGGTTGCGCGAGCGCCTCGACCCCAGGCGCTATAACGGCGCGGTGATGGTCGGGCTCAACGGCGTCGTGGTGAAATCCCATGGCGGCACCGACGCAAAGGGCTTTGCGCATGCGATGGATGTGGCGATGGACATGGTGGTAAATCGTTGCAACGAGCGCATCCGCGCCGGGCTCGGCGGCATCCTGTTCGCCGACGCAGAAACGGCGGTCGAGGCGGCGAAAAAAGACCCGGGCGAGGGCCACCGCCTCGCCTCCACCGGCTGAGGCGGCGATGTCGAAGCGCGCCATCCTCGCCGGAATCGGCGGCTATTTGCCGAACCTGATTGTCACCAACGATGAACTCGCGCGCTCGCTCGACACCTCGGATGCCTGGATCCAGGAGCGCACCGGCATCCGCCAGCGCCATGTCGCGGGCGAGGGCGAGACCGCGGCGTTCATGGGTGCGCGCGCGGCCGAAGCGGCGCTGCGTGATGCCGGCGCTGGGCCGGGCGAGGTCGATGCGATCATTCTCGCGACCAGCACCCCCGATCAGGCCTTTCCCGCGACCGCTCTGCGTGTGCAGGCGGCGCTGGGCGTGACGCGCGGCTTCGCCTTTGACCTCGCGGCCGCCTGTTCCGGCTTCATCTACGCGCTGGCGGTCGCCGAGGGCATGATCCGCGCTGGCCAGGCGCGAGGTGTGTTGGTGATCGGCTCGGAGGTCTATTCGCGCATCCTGGATTGGCAGGATCGCGGCACCTGCGTGCTGTTCGGCGATGGCGCCGGGGCGGTATTCCTGCACGCCGCCCGAGACAGCGGCGATCCGGCCACGGCGCGCGGTGTGCTCTCGACCCATCTGCACGCCGATGGCCGCCACGGCGATATTCTCTATGTCGATGGCGCGGTCGGGCGGCACGATCTACCCGGCACCCTCAAGATGAACGGCCCGGCGGTGTTCCGCCAAGCGGTGACGCTGCTGGCCGCCGCCGTCGAGGAAGCGCTCGCCGCCAATGGGCTGGAGCGCGGCGCGGTCGATTGGCTGGTGCCGCACCAGGCCAATCTCCGCATCATCGAGGCAATGGGCAAAAAACTCGGCCTGCCGCCCGAGCGGGTGGTGGTGACGATCGACCGCCACGCCAACACCTCGGCCGCCTCGATCCCGTTGGCGCTTGCCGAGGCGGTGGGCGATGGCCGTATCCGGCGCGGCGATCTGGTGCTGATGGAGGCTTTGGGCGGCGGCCTCACCTGGGGCTCAGCGCTCGTGCGGCTCTAGCGGGGGTCTCGTGGAAACCTGGCCAACCCGCTGATCCTTTGAGATTTCTTGACGGAGGCGTTGGTTCCGCCTAGCCTTGGCCGATGGACACCGTAACCCGCGCCCATCTCGCCGAGACGATCTATGAACAGATCGGTCTTTCCCGCAACGAATCGGCCGAACTCCTTGAATCCGTGCTGGCCCGCATCGCGGCGATGCTGGAGCGCGGCGAATCGGTAAAAATCAGTCGCTTCGGCACGTTTTCGGTCCGCCAGAAGGGCCGCCGCATCGGTCGCAACCCGAAAACCGGCGTCGAGGTGCCGATCCTGCCGCGCCGCGTGCTGGTGTTCCGCCCGAGCCAGGTTCTCAAGGCCCAGGTCAACGGTCTTGAGGTGGCGGATGATGAAGAATGAGCGATGATCCCGCGGATGCGCCTGCGAACGGCAGCACCCCGACCACGGAGGAGCGCGATGACGCTGAGCCTCACGATGACGCTGAGCCGGGCGTCGCGGCGGCACAACGCAAAACGCGCAAGGCGCCAAGCGCCTTTCGCACCATCAGCGAGGTCGCCGACGATTTGCACATCCCGCAGCACGTGCTGCGTTTTTGGGAGACCAAGTTTCCCCAGGTCAAACCGCTGAAGCGCGGCGGCGGGCGGCGCTATTACCGGCCCGACGATATCACCCTGCTGCGACGGATTTCCGCCCTGCTCTACATCCAGGGCTATACCATCAAGGGTGTGCAGCGGCTGCTGCGGGAAGGCGGCGGCAAGCTCGCCGACGACATCCCACCGCCGCCGGCCGAGGAAAGCGAGAGCGCGGCGGCGGCAGTGGTGCAGAGCGAACTACCGATCCCTGGCTTGGCGCCCGCTTCACCCCCCACGTCCCGCCTTCCCGCTCGCCTGGCTAGCCGGGCGGGCGCCGACGTCGAGGCCGAAACCGCCCGCCTGCGCGCCGCTCTTATCGAGACGCTGGCGACGCTGGAGATGCTGCGCGCCAAGCTCGGCGACTGAGAGTTTGCAAAAGAATGCCCTCGCGCCGCGAAATCGATCGTAAAAATCACTGTCTCCAAAGGGTATGCTTTTTCAAGTTCGATTGTTTTTCTGGCTCTGATCTCTGCGGTTGCAGCCCCCCGGCGGCGCTGCTACATCCCACTCCTCGGCTTCGGCACGGTCGGGCAGTAGCGCAGCCTGGTAGCGCATCAGTCTGGGGGACTGGAGGTCGTGGGTTCGAATCCCGCCTGCCCGACCAATTAAATCAAAAAAATATGACTTTTGCGTCCAGGAAGTTTGAGATTTGGAAGCACTGTGGACGCGGGGCCGATGCTGCGCTCATTCCGGCCGGCAGAGATTTTGCCTCGACTTTTACGGTGCGTAAAAGATAAGTATATGTTACAAATTTATAGCGGATATCTTGGGTTTTAGGCACCAATCGATGCTGGCGCGTGGGGCAACTCGAAGTCGGGCTCTACGGCTGTCATCTCAGCCTCACACTTTCCCACCACGATATCGGTCACGTCGCTGTCGAGCGTCTATCCAGTGCGCGCAGAGCGACATCGTTGCGCAGCACCCGCAAGTCCTCCAGCATCCGTCCGCCGCCAGCGAGCCTTAGTGTCAACGGCAAGCATGCGCC